>DATHGW010000646.1:0-8804 GCA_035317445.1 Puia sp. | reverse complement strand
TTGACAACTTATCAACTAAATTTGCATTAACACAAAAACCAACCAAATGCCCGGCTTTGAATTATTTGGCGAAGAAGAGCGCAAGGAAGTGAATGACGTATTGGAAACCGGCATCCTCATGCGTTATGGATTCGAAGGCCCCCGCAAGGGCATCTGGAAATCCAAAGAACTGGAAGAAGCGATCCGCAGCAGGTTTGGCTGCAAGTACGCACAACTCACCTCGAGCGGAACCTCGGCACTCGGCACCGCACTGACCGCACTAGGAATCGGTGCGGGCGATGAAGTCATCATGCCCGCGTTCACTTTTGTTGCCAGTTTTGAAGCGGTCCTGAGCGTAGGTGCCGTTCCGGTATTAGCGGACATCGATCATTCACTCACGCTGAACCCGGATGCCGTCAACAAACTGATCACTCCAAAAACCCGGTGCCTGATGCCTGTGCACATGTGTGGCAGCATGGCAGACCTCGATGCCCTCATAGAAATATGTACCCGCCATAACCTGGTCTTGCTGGAAGATGCCTGTCAAAGCATCGGTGCCAGCTATAAAGGAAAACATTTGGGGACGATCGGGCATGCCGGTACGTTCTCCTTTGATTTTGTCAAAACCATTACCTGTGCGGAAGGGGGTGCGGTGCTAACCAATAGTCATGAAACCTATATAAAATGCGATGGCTATTCCGACCATGGCCACGATCATAACGGAACGGACCGCGGAGCAGATCTCCATCCTTTCATCGGCTACAATTACCGGATATCTGAATTGCACGCCGCTGTTGGGCTCGCGCAGATCCGGAAACTGGATGGTTTTCTTTCCATCCAAAAAAAGAATCATCAGCAACTGAAAAAGATCCTTTCCCAGTTGCCCGAAATTTCTTTCCGAACCATCCCCGATCCCGCCGGAGACAGTTGCACGTTCCTGAGCTGGTTTCTGCCGACAGAAGAATTGTGCAGGGCCGCCGTCCAGGAAATGAAAGCGCAGGGAATCCTGGTAGGGAATTTCTATTGGTATGATAACAACTGGCATTATATCCGCAAATGGGATCACCTGAAGAATGCACAAACATTGAACAACCTGAACGAGGCACAAAACAAGGCCTTGCAGAAATTGAATGACACGTCCTTTCATGCCAGCGACATGATTTTAGGAAGATGTATATCTACCCTGATCGGATTGTTATGGACCGAGGAACAGATCCAGGAAAAAGGGGAAAGGCTTATCCACGCTGTTAAAAAAGTGCTCGATGCTGCCGCAGTAAAACCCTAATGTACTTATGCGAAAAAAAAATCGCCTTGCCTGGATTATTTTTATTGGATTGTCCGGCTTGCTGATTTTTCTTTTTCACAATGAAATGCTGAATGGCGTGCAGCAGCAGCTGTTGAGATCCATCCGCAAAAAAGCCGTTGTATCTAATCATGTTTTCGTTCGCGAAAATACGCGCTCGGGTGACCACCGGATATACTCTTTAAAGGGGATCGAAAGGATCTGGCCGCACCGTGTCAACTCGCTCCGCAGGCTGAAATATTTATCTGCATCATTCACAGGCTTTGAATGTGACATCCGGTTCGATCCTGTCGCAGACCAACTTTATGTGGCTCATGATCCCGGCGACCTGAGTCCTTTGGTCTTTGAAGACTATCTCCAATGGGAAAGACCGAAAGAAAAATTATTCTGGTTGGACGTTAAAACGCTTGACCTTTCGAATATCCGCTCCTTTTGTTCGTTGTTAGAGAGGCTTGATCAAAAATACAGCATCAAAAACCGAATCATCATCGAATCCCCTGATATTGACTGTTTACTACAGGTTATGGAATTGGGCTATCTTACCAGTTATTATATGCCTCCCCTGGAGGCGATCACCAACAAAGATTTGCCGGAGCAACTGAAAAACTACCCGGGATTGATTTCGCAGGATATAAGTGTGCATCAATTCATGACTAAAAATTTTCCCGATAGAAAACAATTGATCTGGGATATTCGTTTCCGGGATTGCATGAGCAGGGAGGTTTTGCTGAGAAACGCAAATGATACTACTGCCCTTGTTTTTCTGATTAATGTGAAATCTCCCGGTTATCGTTAGGCTGGCTTGGTTTAATTTGAAAACATGTCTGGATTTATCCACTTTTTTAAACAATTCCGGCTCATATTTATCTCCATTGCCTTACTCCTGCTGGTCTATTTTCTGTTGAGAATTCTTTTTTTGGTATACAACATGGACTTGTTTGCGGGGATCCCCGCAAGACAAATAGGCCTCGATTTTATCTGGGGCGCAAAATTGGATCTGTCTGCCATGGTATGGCTGAATTTTCCTGTATTTTTTCTTTATGTTCTGGCTTGTCACTTCCCAAAAAAGAAAAAGATCATGCTGCGTTTGCTGCTGTTCCTTTTTCTTTTGATCAATATTTCTGCGGTGGCAATAAATGTATTTGATATTGGCTATTTCAAGTTCGCGAAACATCGGAGTAACACCGATTTGTTTTATGTTTGGAGGGATTCACTGGGCTCTTTAGGAAGCATTTTGACCGGCTATTGGCCACTGATCCTCTTCTTTATCTTGTTGGCCTCCGGGCTGTTCTATGTCGCCAGGAATTTGTTTTCATTCCTGCCCTTCCTCTTCAAACCAGCGACCCTGGTTTTGTATCAATGCATCGTTCTTGCCTTTTTGTTTTTTCTGGCAAGAGGCTGGGAGGCCCGTCCGTTGATGCCCGCTTCACCATTGTTGCAGGTAGATGCCAGGCAGTTGCCTATCGCTCAAAATAGTACAGGCACTTTCCTGTACTCCTTGGTCCACAGGCAGAAACAATTAGATCCAAAACATTATTTTTCTCCTGAACAACTGGATCGTCTTATTTCGGTTCGTCCATACCTCGGCAAAAACCCGGGATCCGGAGATACCATGCTCAAAAAAAACGTTGTTATCTGCATTCTGGAAAGTTTTTCCAGGGAGTTTCTCGAGCCCGGCAATCCTCATAAAGCGAGTACCCCCTTTTTTGATTCCCTGATCAAAAAGAGTATTTATTTTCCGAATGCCTTTGCCAACGGATTCACTTCAAACCAGGGAATTGTAGCCATTTTAGGCGGCTTACCTGCCTTCCTGGATGAGCCATTTTATTATTCCGTTTATGCCAATACTCCTTTGAATGGGATCGGCAATGTTCTAAAAGACAAGGGCTACCGGACGAATTTTTTAATGGGTGCAGGAAAAGACCATTTTGGATTTGAAAAATTCGGTCATATGGCAGGAATAGATCATTATTATGGAAGGCCGGACTTCGCCGACGATCGATTCTACGATGGAAATTGGGGAATATATGATGAGCCATTTTTGCAATTTGGAGCAGGTATACTCGCAAAGGAACAAACCCCTTTTCTGGCGGTATTCTTCACTATTTCCTCGCATGAACCTTTTAGTATTCCTGCTAACAGAAAAAATCAGTTCAGCATTCCCGGACAGTCTCCCGAACAAAACAGCATCAGCTATGTAGATGAGGCTTTCCGCCTGTTCTTTGCGCGTTGCCGCCAATCGGCCTGGTTCCAAAACAGCATTTTTGTTTTCTGCGCCGATCATTATTTCTATCCCGGGGATGGCAGCGGATATACTTCCGTCAGTGCATCAGAAATCCCCATCTTCATTTACCAGCCGCAGCAAAACAAAGCCCAGGTTGACTCTGATATTGTCAGCCAGGTTGACATTACGCCTACTGTACTTCATCTGCTGAACTATTCCGGTTCATATATTGGCTTCGGAGCGGACGTCCTGGATTCCGCGACCGGATATCACTACGCATTGAGTAAACCAGGCCCGGTTTACCAAATGATCGACAAGCGGTTTGCCATAGGTTATGACCCGATCCGGGAGCGGACGAACTACTTATACAAGTACAAAACTGACCCTCAGCTAAAATTCAACTTGATCGACAGCGAATACTATTCTGAGATCAGAAATAATATGGAGAGGCTGTTGAAAGCCAATATCCAGTACTATCATCAATCCCTGATCAATAGGAGTTTCAAATATCCCTGATGATTGAATGGCCGTGGATCGGCCTATTTTCCTTCGAGGTAGTTGCAATAGTCCAGGGAGCCCAGCCGGAATTTTAACGGCACATGCGCCATCTTCTCGAATTCCAGCTCTTTCTTACAAAAGAACCCAAAATCCCGCGTATAAAAATCCGCAGGCAATCCCTGCCAACCCGTTTGAAGTGCGATAAAAGAAGAGGAAAAGCGAGGCTTTGACCCTAGGCCAGGATGGAGATACCCCGCAGATAGAGCCCTGGTTTGAGCCTGCGCCGCGAAAACAAGTTTATCGGGCAACGAAGCATATAAGGGCATTACCACCCTGGTTTGAGCCAATGCCGGTATTTCCGAAATAAGACAGCAAAAGGCAACAATAAAAGTAATTTTTCGTTTCGACCCTTTTTTCATAATTGTATGTAAATTTACGGCGCGATTTTTGTGGTTTGGGCCGATTTTTTCGAAAAATCCGGGTCCAAGGCCATATAAAACCCCTTTTTCATGGCATTGAGTCAATCTTTACAGCAGAAATTACTCCAAAAACTGTCTCCCCAGCAGATTCAGCTCATGAAACTGTTGCAGGTTCCCACAGCCAACCTCGAAGAACGGATCAAGGAGGAGCTGGAAGAGAATCCTGCACTGGAAGTTACGGAAGAAAATCATGAAGACGGCCTTACAGATGATTCAAAGGACGAATTTGAGACGCCCACAGAAGAAGAATTCGAATCTGAAGGCAGTGAGGATGAATACGGCAATATCGATATCAGCGAATATGTAAGCGAACACGACGATGAAGTGTCTGATTACAAGCTGCGTGACGACAATTACCCCGAGGCTGACGACAAGAAATCAATTCCGCATAAACTGGAAACTTCTTTTCACGAACTGCTGCTGGACCAGCTGGGCATGTTGTCGCTCGATGAAAAATCTCACCGCATTGCCGAACAGATCACGGGGAGCATTGATGATGACGGATACCTCAGAAGAGAAACCGCTTCCATTGTGGATGACCTGGCATTCCGGCAGAACATTGAAACATCAGAAAAAGAAGTAGAAGAGCTGATCAGAAAAATTCAGCAATTTGATCCGCCGGGCGTGGGTGCAAGAAACCTGCAGGAATGTCTGCTGATCCAGCTCCATCGTAAGAAAAGAGAAGGCAAGGCCGTCGAGATGGCCATTGAAGTGCTGACCTATTATTTTGAAGAGTTCACGAAAAAGCACTACGATAAGATCCAGCGCGGATTAAACCTGAATGATGATGATTTCAAAGACGTCATCAAACAAATCATCAAGCTCAATCCCAAACCGGGTGGAAACCTCAGCGAAAGCAATAAGGCAGAAACTTATGTTGTACCGGACTTTTTCATTTTCAACAACGGCGGAAGCCTTGAACTGACCCTCAATTCCAGGAATGCTCCTGACCTCCGCATCAGCGATGGATACAGGGAGATGTTGAGGGACTATGACAGAGGAAGCAAAAAAGATAAACGCCAGAAGGAAGCGGTGTTATTCATTAAGCAGAAAATAGATGCGGCCAAATGGTTTATCGACGCCATCAAACAAAGACAGCAGACCTTGCTGAGCACCATGCAGACCATCATGGACTATCAGCATGATTTTTTTCTTACGGGTGATGAAACCTCCCTACGCCCGATGATCCTGAAAGACATTGCAGAAAGAACTGGGCTCGACATATCCACCGTGAGCAGGGTTGCCAACAGCAAATTTGTTCAGACCGAATTTGGCACCTACCGTCTTAAATTCTTTTTCAGTGAATCGCTGAGTACCGATAGCGGGGAGGAAGTATCTACCAGGGAAGTAAAAAAGATCCTCAGTGATATGATCGAAGGCGAAAGCAAGAAAAAACCTTTGAGTGATGAGCGGCTTACGGAATTATTACAGGAAAAAGGATATAATATTGCACGTCGTACAGTAGCAAAATACAGGGAGCAGTTGAATATCCCTGTAGCACGCCTCAGAAAAGAACTTTGACCAGGCATACTACTAAAATGCATTGTTCACCTTAAACCGTTCTCCATTGACAGCAATAAATGTTCAAATCGCACGACACGGAATTGGAAATCGGGTTATTCGTTTTTTTGCACATGCGTTTTCCATCATTTTTCATCCCTTGTTCATCACGACTTATGTTATAGGCTTTTTAATCTACGTACATCCATTTGCCTATTCAGGAATCGAAAACAACACGAAATTTTTTCGATTTCTTTCTGTTTTCTTTACGACATTATTTCTTCCCCTTTTTTCAGTTTTTATTGCCTGGCGGCTGGGCCTCGTTCAATCAATTCAGTTACGAACCAACAGGGACCGGATTATCCCGTATGTCATTGTGATGATTTTCTACTTCTGGGTCTGGTACGTGTATAATAACCAGGAAAATCCACCCATTTCAGTTCATTTCCTGCTGGGTTCTTTTCTTGCAATTTGCGGAGCCTGGATGTGTAACATTTATTATAAGGTAAGTATGCATGCTGTGGCCGTGGGAGGTTTATCAATGTTTTTCCTGCTGTTTTCTTTCCATGATCCTTATGCGTCGGGATTGTATCTTTCCATTGCTATCCTGATCACAGGCATCGTTTGCACCTCACGCCTGATCGTTTCCGATCACACTCCGTTTGACATCTACAGCGGTCTGCTTGTGGGGATTTTAGCCCAATGGATTGCCTGGCAATTTTAATGTGACCAGGCCGCAAAAAAAGAAAAGCCCAATCATAGGGTACGAACCTATATTGAGCCTTTTCACCTTCAAACCATCTGAAGTTTACGTCCGCGCTTAACTGTTAAGTATCTTCGATTTTACGATATATTTTTTGGTCGGGTGATAGATGAATAAACAAGATCCTTCCTTAATGGTTTCGATAATGGCATCCGATTCTGCAGAAGGTACCGCAGGGCAACCAAAACTTCTGCCATTCATGCGATTTCCCTGCAAAAAGTCTTCTCCCACGTAATCTGATCCGTGAATCACAATGGCACGACCATTGGCCCTGTCATTGAAACCTCTTTCCAGCCCATGGATCTTGAGTGAAAGCCCATGATCGCCGAAATAAGTATTTTCAGTGACATAAAAACCAAGACTGCTTTTGTGTGATTTCGAATTATTGGAAAAAGACCGGGCAAATTCAGATCCTGAATTGCGGCCATGGGCAACATAAGTATTGATCAGCACTTTGCGCTGCTCCAGGTCTACGATGTATAATCTTTTGTTACGTGAAGACTGACTGAAATCGCAGATCGAAAGAATGTTGGTCTTGCTGACGATATGATGTTCTAACAAATAGAGATATCCCTTATAAGCATATTCAAATGCCTTTTTGCTCAATCCATACTCTTCAAGGTCTATCTGATCGTAAAGATTGCTGGCTTCTTCCAGAAAGACGGCATTGTTTGCATTTGTATGGGAAGAAGTTTTTCCGGCGACATGGATGGAGTGCTTGGCTCTGGGTCCTGTGCCTGCTTTTAGTGCAGGGGCCGACAAAGACAGGATGAGTAATGCACTTAGGGATACTGGATTAAATTGGCTACGCATTTACTTAGGGGTTTTTCAAAAAAATGTTGCTTCTTCTAAACGGGTCTGATGCTAAAATATTATCTAAAATCTGAATCTGCAAGACCCTGTGCGCAAATTTTTTATTGTGTGAAAAAATTAATTTTTGCAATAATAGGGCATAATTACCTAGTATTTCTCCTCGTAATTTCCCTTTCGTCTGCCTGCGCCTTAGTATCAGCTAGTTAGTTTTTCAACCGGGGAATAATTTGAACTTTCCTTAACATTTCCGTGTGCCTTATTTTCTAAGTTACTTTATTTACACTGAATTCATTAAAATAAATTTTAACCAGCAGCAGGAATAAGGAAATCAGGATTGGGCCAAAAATAAGCCCAATAAACCCGAATAAATTTAGTCCGAGGATAACCCCAAATGCCGTAATTAAAGGATGCACGTCGCCGATTTTTTTCTGTAGCCAAAACCTGAATACGCTGTCAATGGTACTAATGATGCCAAACCCGTAAATAAGCATAATCACTCCTTTTACATTCATTCCATTTGCAAATAGTAATATCGCAACGGGAACATAAGCCAACGTAGCGCCCACTACTGGCAACATCGAGGCTATACAGGTAATAATAAACCAGAATAAGGGCTCCTGCACCCCCAAAAACAGGTAAGCGATAAGTCCCAGCAGGCCCTGGAAAATCGCGATCAGCGGGATGCCGATCGCATTGGAATACACCAGCGCATTTGTTTCGTGCCGCAGCATCAATACATTTTCATTTTTCATGGGCATCCATTCTATCAGGTAGGACTCCATTTTTCGGCCGCCGATCAGCATAAAATAAAGGATGAAATAAGTGAATACAATCGTAATGAGACTGTTGAAGGTGGCCCCGACGAGTTTCTGCAGGTTTACGGCACTCCAGGAGGTCAGCTGATGCAGGTTTTCCTCCGAAATGATATTGATATTGTACCTCGTCTCATACGAATGAATAAATTGTTCGATCGTAGTGAGTACGTTCGATGAATGCTGAATGGCAAAATTGATCTTCGACGACATCATATTGATCAGCATGGCAATGGGCAGTAGAATGATCAGGAACGAAATGAACATCAGCAGGATAGCGGCCAGGGTTTTTTTCCACTTATATCTTCCCGTTAGTATATACATCCATTTTTTGAGCAACACGAATAAAGTATAAGATCCCAGTAAAGCGGGTATGAATGACTGCAACTGGATGAACAGAATGAACCCGAGCAGGATGATCAACAATAAGATC
>DATHGW010000645.1:0-4132 GCA_035317445.1 Puia sp. | reverse complement strand
CCTTCTGCATCGAAGCGGACCACATTATCCTTGCTATAACCCGGGCTGGTTGACTGGATAAATTGAATTTGCTTATACACGATCAGCACGGCGACAATCAGCATCACCGACAGGGTGAATTGAAATACAACCAATCCTTTACGCGCAGCCAATTCCGCGAAAGAAGTTTTTAATTTCCCTTTCAGTACCGCAAGGGGATTGAATCCCGAAAGATACAGGGCAGGATAACTCCCCGCCAGCAAACCCGTGAGCAACCCGATACCGAGTATTGCCGTAACCAATCGTCCATCTAAACCAAGCCTGATCTGTTTCCCGGTTAATTGGTTGAATTGGGGAAGTAAGATCCAGGCCAGTGCGAGGGCAATAACGATGGCAAAAAAAGTCAGCAGGATGGATTCAGACAGGAACTGGAACGTGAGCTGACCACGGCCTGCGCCAACTACTTTTTTGATCCCGACCTCTTTTAGCCTGCGCGAAGCTTTTGCTGTAGACAGGTTCATGAAGTTGATGCAGGCGATCGAGAGGATAAAAGCAGCGATAAGAGAAAACAGTTTCACATATTCTACCCTTCCACCAACTCTTGAGCCATGGTTAAATGTATCGTGCAGGTAGATATCTGAAAAAAGGCTCGCAAATGCCGAGCGTGTCGTATCCCCGCTGTTTTTTGTAATGACTCCGGCAATTTTCCTGTTGAATGCAGCCAGGTTCGTGCCCTTTTTCAGCAGCAGGAAATTATGAGGACCCGTATTGTTCCAGGTCTTCACCCAACCCTGCACATCGTGCAGGTATTCGAAAGACAATACGAAGTCGAATTGCTGTGAAGAATGATAGGGTATATCCTGAAAAACGCCGGACACAAAAAAATCTTTTTCATGTTGAAACCGAATGGCTTTCCCAATAAGGTTGTCGGTCCGGTTAAACAACTTCCTGGCAAGGCCTTCGGAAATGACGATCGATCGCTTGTCTGCCAGTACTTCATTTTTTTTGCCTTCCAGTAACTTAAAGGAAAAAATATTAAAATAGTCTTTGCCCGCATACTGGCCCGCGGCCTTAATGTTTTTTTCATCCACGGAAAGGGTGTAGCGCTGAAACCATTCCGGCGGGGCAAGCGGAGAAGCATATTCAATTTCGGGCATTTCGCCGACCAGGGTTTCACTCAATAAACCGGAAGATTCATCAGCGACGCTGACGGTTGCGCCGGATTTTCTATTCTCCAGCAACTGGTAAACCTGGGCGTCCCGTTCAAAGAATTTGTCAAAGCTCAATTCATCCTGCACCCACAAGTAGATTAATAATGTACAGGCCAGGCCGGTAGACAACCCGAGCAGGTTTAGAAAGGTAAACTGGCGATCTTTTACCAGGTTGCGCCAGGCGATTTTTAAGTTGTTTCTGAACATATCAAAAGATTATTTATTTCGAATGCGGTATTGACAAAGACGGCCTATTACATGAATTGTTGCTTCTATTCTGTTCGCAGGCTATTAATGGGATTCGCTATGGCTGCCTTGATCGCTTGAAAACTGACCGTAATTAAAGCAGTCATAATGGCCACGAGGGCGGCTGCGACGAACATCCACCAATGGACAGTAATGCGGTAGGCGAATCCCTGCAGCCATTTAAACATGAGATAGTACCCAACCGGTACGGCGATCAATGTTCCTAACAAAACAGGTTTGAGCAGATCCTTCGAGAGGAGCACGACGATGTTTTGGATGGAAGAGCCCAGCACTTTTCTTACGCCAATCTCTTTTGTTCTTTTAACAGCAGTATAGGAGGTCAGTCCGAATAACCCGAGACAGGCGATAAAAATGGCAATGGCGGAAAAAATGGTCAGTATGGATTGCTGCCTGTTCTCTGCGTTATACAGCTGGTTAAATCGTTCTTCCAGGAAATCATATTCAAAAGGATATGAGGATGCAAATTGCGTATAATAATTTTTGATCGTGTTGATGGTAGCCTGTAGTCGATGGGTTTTTAATTTTACCAGGAAAAGGCGCCGGTCGTCATTGGTTGAGATCACTAATGGGCCGATCGGTTCTTTCAAAGAGGCGTAATGATAATCTTCGACGACGCCGACGATATTGCGTCGTACAGTATCGCGAATGGTATTCTTTATCCATTTTCCTACCGCCTGTTCCGGAGCATAACCCAATTTGCCTGCCGCAGTGCGATTGATGAGCACTGATCTCGTGGAGTCGGTAATGAATTGCGGTGAAAGATCTCTTCCTGCGATGATTTTAAGTCCCAGTGTTTTCACATATTCAAAATCGGCAAACTCCGTATTGAACATTAATTTTTCTCCTGGTTTGGCTTCGGATTCGAAAGTGTAGAAGTCATGAAATCCGCCGGGTTCACCAGACATTATGGAAACAGATTCTACAGCCGGATTATTTTCGAGTGCATGTTTAAATTCAATCTTTTTATTCCAGATCTCTCCATTGTCGAGCCTGATGATCATGGATTGATCTTTCTTGAATCCCAGGTCAGTATTTTTTATATAATTCATCTGGGTAATGATGATGCTGATGCTGATGATGAGCAATACGGATATCCCGAACTGAAAAACAACCAATGTTTTTCTGAAAAAAACACTGTTCTTGCCTACGCGTAATTTTCCTTTCAGCGATTCTATCGGTGAAAAAGAAGAGAGTAGGAGTGCCGGGTAACTTCCAGCCAGCAGGCCGACAACAGCAATAACCGAAACAAGAAAAATATAGAGCAAAGGATTCGTCCATTGTGAAGGCGGCTTATAGCCAAGGATACCGGAATAGGCTGGCATCAGGAGCTGAAACAAAAGAAGCGCCAATGCTGAAGCAACTGTAGCAAACAGGATTGATTCCAAAATGAATTGTCCAAAGAGTTGTTTTCGCAGTGCACCCATGACTTTTCTTATTCCAACTTCTTTCGAACGGTCTGTTGCTCTTGCAGTAGCCAGGTTGACAAAATTGATGCAGGCAATAATCAAAATTAAGATGGCAATGGACATGAATATGTAAACCGTTTTTTTACTGCCGTGTTTTACATGGTCAAATGGAGTGGCGCCTTCAAAATAAATATCTTTTAAAGGATGGATGGTCAGACCCATTTTAAATCCATTTTCTGCATAAAACTTCCCCATGTATTTATCCATGAATTGAGGAAAACGGCTGATCAGCCGGTCAGGGTTTGTTGCAGGATTTAACTGCACATAAACAAAGAGGTTATTACTGGGCCATTGATTAAACCAGTCGCTGTTGCGAAAGTTGGATATGGGGACGATCATATCAAAATTCAAATGAGAATTAACAGGAACGTCCTGCGCGATCCCCGTTACTTTCAACTGCAGTTTCTTGTTGAATTCCATAACTTTCCCGATCGGGTCTTCATGGCCAAAATATTTTTTTGCCGTGGAAGCAGTTAGCACAATGCTTCCCGGTTCCTTCAAGGCCGTAGCCCGGTTCCCTTTGAGCAGGGGAAAATCAAACAGGGTGAAAAAATTACTATCAGTCAGGTAGATATTTCTTTCATTAAAGGAAATGTTTTTATAACTGATGAGGTCATTATCAGGCATCACCCTCACCGATTGCAGCACGGCATCCGGGTAGTCGTTCAGCAGGGCGCTGGCATAAGGCGGGGATAAATACGGAATGTCTGATCTTTCACCATTCAAATTGCCGACGCGCATGACCCGGTAGATGCTGTCTCCTTTTTTATGAAAACGGTCATAACTCAATTCATTTACTATAAAAAGAAAGATCATCAGGCAGCAGGTGATGCCTACGGTCAATCCCATAATATTGATCAGGGAAAACAGTTTCTGTTTTCTCAGGTTCTTGAAGGCGAGTAATAAATAATTCTTTACCATTAAGATAAGCTTACACACAGAAAATGCCAGATTTATAAAATATTAATAACCAATTCATTGAGATTGATGAAGCGAATCGCGATTGTTCACTTCCGTTACAGGAACTGTCCATTTTTGCTTAAGCTGAATTCTTTTTAAAAGTTCGTATCAGGAGCAGCGGTCAGCTCCGCAGTGTCAATAATCTTTCGTTGTCCGATCCAAAACACCATCAGGGCCAATCCTGATGAACCTCCCATGGCTATGGCCAGTACGGTAGCCGAGGGCTTTTCGAACAGGCTGATGAATATC
>DATHGW010000644.1:0-5891 GCA_035317445.1 Puia sp. | reverse complement strand
CGTATTACGTCAGACACGCTGTCACTTCCCAAATGGATACCATGCATCAGCATGCGCGAATGTTCGGATATCGCGAGGTGACGCTGCACTATACCAAGCTTTTTACGACGTTGCCTTTATACTATAGATTTTGTGATATTTATTCTTCCGATCAATCTTTACGAACTTTTATTGAGCAGCATGTAAATGATAATCCAAATACTTTTCCCATTGATACATCTATTGGTTTAAGACCAACAAGAAAAGGAGTGCTCGACTATGAGAGTGTTGAAGCTGTCGGTCCAGGCATGCAAATTTATCCCAATCGTATGAAACTTCCTCAGCAAACAAAAACCGTAGATGAAGCTTGGGATATGTTATTTAGATTTTTCAATGTCAGAAATCGAGATCAAGCTCGGTTAGAAAGTCTTGGAAAAATTGGCGTACTTATTTCTATTGAACAAGCCAAAGGTCTTTTATCTGGGATTAAGACACTGTCCCAAAATTCCTGGCATGACAAATCGATTCAAACCGTTTTGACGAAACTATCCGAAAGATTAGGGTCTCGCATTCGTTTGAAATATCGCCCGGCTGAGCGCACAATTCTTGAAGACGGCATCATTTCATCCGGTACGTTGAGCGGTGCTGAACAGGATACGGCGAGAAGAGATCAATTTACTACTTTATGGATTATGGATGTTACGCCGAGGCGACAACAGGCGTCACTTGTTTTGCCGGCATTTATTTTTCCAACTATCGTTGTACCACGGCAGTTGCCCAGAGTTTTTGTTTTTAGCAAGAAGTGATTTGCGTTTTGGTCATTACTTGTAAAATGATCAAGCGACTTGAAAATTCAATACCTAATTGGGACCATCAACTTGCTGAATGAGCAAATGAAAAAAAAGAACACCCCCGAGATCCAAATTTCCCAAATAACATGTGCTGTACATAGTTATTTATTCTCAAGCAGCCTATTAGTTTCCTTCACTTCATCACAAAAACTAAACAGAGCCTAAGCTCAAATAGGTAGGTTTGATCAAATCAATGACAACAGGATCAGTCGTCAAAATCTCCCGTAAAATCAAACGTAGTACCGTTAGCCACCATATGAAAATCACTCACGCCCTGCCCCAATAACCTTATTGTGCCCGTAGCCGAATAAAATGGACCCCCAACATTTATGCCGAATGCCCCATCAACTACCGTAGTACCATTCGAAGTTGCTGTATAAACACTGATGATTACATCAGTATCCATAGTAAAATGACCCCTATAAAATAATGTGTTTGGCCGCCTAGACTCGGGCGCATTGTTGTGTTTCGGTGTAAAACCATACACACAAATAATGGAAATCGCAAAGACGGCGAAGAATAATTTAGTTGGTTTCATAAATAATAATTTTATCTATGAAAGCTAGGTGATTTCAATATGAATGATAATTTTATTTTGGAATTGGTAATCGATAAATATTATGGAAGTGTAAGAGTTTGTATGTAGTGGAATAAAATTAGCCTATAATGATGTGACTCCACAAACAATTTGGCGTAAACGTATCTCTATAAAAAGAAAATCGCGCAATTCGTTACTTCGCAATTTCCGGACATTGTAGATTACGCCGAACTTGTGAAATTAATAGGCAGGGAAGGATTTGTACTTCTTCCTATGGCTTCAATTCGACATTCGATATTCACTAGAGGTATACCCAACCTGCTGTCATGTCCCTTTATCAATATAAAGTGATTGAATAAAATGAATTTGCTTCGTGCTGTCGTTCGTAGTTTGGATGCTGTCAAAAGCTATCCAAAAGTTATCAATGTCTTGTGTGAAAACTTTTTGTTCTGTCATTTTATTAGGAGCAATCTGTTGCGCTGAGAGCGATGCCGATAAAAAGCAAAAGAGAGTTAAACTGTGATAAAATAATATCCGTGCTGATCTTTTCATGTTTGGTTGTTTTATACAAACAAAGACATGAGTCACTTTAAAATGTTACAATTGTGTACATAAAAGTTCCATCTAACGGCAGCCTGCTGTTTGCTACCGCGTTCTGGTGCTGGCTTGGGGCTGGTTATTGTTGGTCGGCAAATCTTTTAGCGATCGAACAACGACCTAAAGATTTCGTATTTTGTAAGTTGATTGAATTGCATTACACAAACTATACATTTTAAAGTGGTGTAATTCGCAACAAAGCATCTGGCGCGTTAGTGAGTACATACAATGCACCATCGGGTCCAATCTTGACATCCCTTACCCGGCCATATCCTTTTAGCAGGATCTCCTGTTCAATGACTTTGTCGTCTTCAATGACCAGCCTGCGCAGTTCTTCAAACTTCAGGGCGGTGACGAGGAGATTATTTTGCCATTGGGGAAATAATGAATGTTGAACAAATTCGGCTGCACATATAGCAATCGAAGGGGTCCAGTGAGCAATAGGCTGCTCCATGCCGGCTTTGGCAGTATCTCTGGAAATGATCGTGCTGTCGTAATTGATCCCGAATGTAACCAGCGGCCATCCGTAGTTCGCGCCTTTCTTTAAAATGTTTAACTCGTCGCCACCCCGTGGGCCGTGATCGGTAAAATAGATTTTCCCAGTGACAGCATGTTGCGCCAGCCCTTGCACGTTGCGCACTCCCCAACAATAGATCGCCTGTAGAACATTTTTTTTGCCAAATAAGGGGTTGTCTTTTGGAATAGAACCATCGCTGTTAATACGGTAAATTTTTCCCTGTGCCTTTGAAAGTAATTGTGGATCGACCCCACTTTGTTTTGATCCCTGCATATCACCGATAGTAAAATATAAATAACCTTGGTTATCGAACAGGAAGCGGCTGCCCCAGCGCGTGCCATTAAGCACCTGAAGCGAATCCGGCACCTGGAAAAGTATTTGTTCATCCGTCCATTGATTTCCATTGACTTTTCCTCTCGCCACCATGGTCATGCTGGGTGTACCTTTATCAGAGGAATTTTTCGAATTATGGCTGAAAGCAAGATAAACCCATCCATTATTTTTATAATTGGGATCAAGGGCAAGATCCATCATGCCACCCACCAAATCGGTTCCATAAGTTTTAGGAAGCCCGGTAATCTTTTCATTATCCAGTTTGCCATTTATCATCCGATATAAATCACCATTTTTTCCTGTGATTAATGCATGGCCCGAATCGATAAATTCTATTCCCCATGGTCCATCCAATCCTTTTGTGATTAGTTTTTCAATATTGAGTTTGTAGAGTTTAGTTTGTACCTGTAAAGGTTTTTCCTCTTTCTTAATTGCATCGGGAGATTTACGAACCGCTAAAATATAATCGGTGACAGCTTCAATGTCTTTATCAGGAAGAACTCCTGCCCATTTTATCATTTGACTTCCGGGTATTCCATTACGAATTGTTCGCAGTATTGCATCACGATCGTTACCATGTTTTAAATTTTCTGTGAGGGACGGACTCACACTGCCTTGAAGTTGCGTGCCATGACAGCCGGCGCAGTTATTTTTATAAACTTCCTCTCCATGATTGGGAGGCGTTGCACATCGCGAAAAACTAAACATGACAGCCAAAGCAAAAAAAGTTTCGATGTACCTTGAAGATATTGGTTGCGACGTGATGATGGACAAAACTTTCATTCGTAGTGAATTTAGTGTGGGCTAAAAATATTTAAGCTTAATGGAAGTCTTCCTGCAAAATTCAATCCGATAATTGAAATATTCAAACTTTTGACTCGTTTTATTTACTCTTTTTTGTTGAGGGGCTTAGACTTGCATTCGTTGGAGTCATTAACCGTTTCACCCCGTCGCAGATTATCCATCTTCCTTGTTAAGCCGCTTTGACTGACAATCCGAATTTTCAGTTTTCAAAGATGAACACCTTGAAAAATTGGTTCCATGCCAAGGAAATTGGCATTCAAAAAGTAATAGGTGCTACTGTATTTGACCTTTGGAAATTACTGTCAAAAGAGTTTTTAGTATTAGTTGTGATATGAAAGTAATATGAAAACCATAATGTTGTTTTCGGAAAATAAACCCTGATAATTAGCTCACTATTTTTTTGTACCTTCTCATCCCGAAACAACCTAAATGAAAAAAATCATTTTTCTCCTCGCCATCGGAGCCATCGTGGATAGTTCTTGCGCGCAGGACTTTCAAAAGCTCAGTCAGGACTTTGATGCGCAGCTAAGAAATGAAGCGATTTTATATGGTCACGATTCTACCGTGGGGAAGTTTTATGATATCCGCGGAATTAAGATGTATTGCGAAATCTACGGTTCCGGCCAGCCGCTGCTCATTATTCATGGAAATGGCGGCTCCCTTAAAGATTTTATGTATCAGATACCCTATTTCTCCAAAAAATATAAAGTGATTGTCGCAGATAGCCGATCGCAAGGCAGATCCGCGGATGCTGGTGATTCACTCACTTATGAAATGATGACCGACGACTATGCTGCCTTACTTACAGCGCTTAACATTGATTCCGCATTTGTCATTGGGTGGAGTGACGGTGGGATCGAGGGCTTGTTACTGGCCATTCGTCATCCTGAAAAAGTAAAAAAACTGGCGGTAACGGGCGCAAACCTTTCACCAGATACTACGGCGGTGAGCGAGGATATCTTTAACCTGGTCATGCCTTACTATACGAAACTAAAAAATAAAACCAATAAAACGACATCGGAAAAACAACAGTTGAAATTGGTACGCCTGGAAGCAGAGGAACCGCATATACCACTCCTGGCTTTGCACGCCATCAAGATACCAACACTGGTCATTGGAGGTGACCATGATATCTTAAAACCGGCGCATACCTTGCTTATCTTTCAAAACATTCCCAACGCCTATCTGTGGATACTGCCTAATTCGGGGCATAGTACGCCAGTCGCTTATAAGGATGATTTTAACAGAACAGTTGATCATTTTTTTTCGACGCCCTATCGGAAAATTGAAAAAAATGCAAGGGGTTTCTAGATATTAGATTTCTTGGTGGCTTGTAATGGACTCAATAACATTTAATAAACTCTCAAAGGGTTCAATAATATTCCCGTCCCCGGGTACTCGTTCAACCACTCGACGCATTTGCCCTCTTGAATGTCGTTTTCTCCGCCACATCAATAACTTTTGACTGAATGTACCCTTGCGCCCTCCTTTGGGATGAATCGTGTCGTAGCCTATTAAGTAAAATAAAAATTGAACATCAACTTTGATATCCGCTATTGGTAATTGAATACTTGACCTCGGGACATCCACAGCTCAACCTTATTCCTTTCGAAATTAATACGCTGCATGTCCGTACCAAGTCCGTCCATTGACGGACTTGGTACGGACATGGTATGATTTTTGTTAGGATTCATCGGGTACTCATCCCGAACAACTCATGGCTAAACCAACACAGATTTTTCTCAGCGGTAAAATAGAGAACCTGATTTATTATGAATTCCGGGGCAAGCCCTGTGCACGTACGGTACCTACCAGAGTACGTCAATCCAAGGCCACCAAGGCGAGTGCCAAACTATTCGGCATGGCCGTCTCCATGTCGGCTGCATTGCGACAAGGTCTCGGGACTGTTTTACCCCGGAAGGATGTCTATAAAAATATGTACCGGCTGAACACTGCGCTTTTGCAGTGGTTGAAAGAGGAGAGATCAAAAAATCCGCTACCATCGAACGAGCTTTCGGCGCTGCATGGTTTATCATTCAATGAAGATTGCTCACTGTTTTCGTACCTGCGCAAGGCTGTAACGGTGGATTGGAGCAAGCCTGGTCGCGCGGTAGTTCGTATTCCCGCGCTCACTCCGGCAAAAGACATCGCGGCGCCTTCCAAAACCCAGGAGCTGATCTGGTAGATCGCAGCCGCCAGTTGCGACGTGGACAGCCCTTCGGCAGTAGGGGAGCAAGCCAGGGCAGAAGTGAAAATGCCTTACGACAACGTT
>DATHGW010000643.1:0-6430 GCA_035317445.1 Puia sp. | reverse complement strand
CGGATATATTTTCCTGCCTGAATTCTACGCTGATTTCAGGGATCCCAAAGGCAGCCGTTGTTCTATTGACGTAGCGCGTGAACTGGTGAAACTCAAGGAACAGAAAGTGGATGGCGTTGTGTTGGATCTGAGGACCAACGGAGGTGGCTCTCTCTATGACGTGGTGCAAATGGTTGGCCTTTTCATTGATCAGGGCCCGGTGGTACAGGTAAAAGACCGCGATGGCAAACCGCAAATATTAAGCGATCGGGATAAATCTGTTTTATATGATGGTCCATTCGCCGTTATGGTGAATGAATTCAGTGCTTCTGCTTCTGAAATATTCGCTGCGGCCATACAGGATTACAAGCGTGGTGTGATCATTGGAAGTACATCGACCTACGGAAAAGGAACGGTTCAAAGAAACATCGGTCTCGACAGAACAATTGGAATGAATGAAGACAACAGTACGCTTGGTACGGTAAAACTTACCTTGCAGAAATTCTATCGCATCAATGGAGGTTCTACCCAATTGCGTGGGGTATCTTCAGATGTGGTGTTGCCCGATCTGTATGAGTTTTCCAAGAGCCGTGAAAAAGATCAGCCGGATGCATTACCCTGGGACGAGATTCCTAAAGTGGATTATACAACCTGGAAGTACGCGTACGATATCAACAACATCAAAAACACCAGTAATGAACGCGTTAAAGCCAATACGGCTTTTAATGAGATCGAGAAAAATGCGGAATGGTTGAACAAACTGAATGACAAAATGTATCCGCTCAGCTTGGATAAATACAAGGAAGAACAGAAACAAATCAAGGCAACGGTTAAAAAAATAGAAACATACACCAAGCTGTCTACTCCAATGAACATAGAAACCATGCCCCAGGATGCAGGTAAGTACAGTGCCGATAAAGACAAGGCGGAACGCTATAAACAATGGGTTGAAAGCAGGAAGACGGATATCTATTTAAGAGAAGCGGTGAATGTACTTGACGATATGGTTTCGCAAAAGAATCTTGTTTATAATAAGTAATGGCCTGCAGGGCGGGTCACTTCCTGAATATCATATCCTGCCTGTTGTTAATTGGTCAGCCTGGGCTACCCGCTGCAGATCTCAAAAACATAACCTGTATCGACGATCAGGAATCCGGCGATACAACACTCATCATTTATTTCCCGACGGCATCCTTTCATATCGAGCCCGCCGAGCAAATGAAACTGGATATTTTTTTCAGGGATCATCCTGCGGCCCGTTTGCTTAGGATAGCGGGATTTGCGGACACGGTTGGAAAAAGCGAAAGTAACCTGGAATTGTCTTTTCAACGAAGCAGAACAGTACTGCGCTGGATTCAACACAAATATCCTCAGTCAGGTTCTTGTCCCACGCAGAACTTTGGAGAATCAAAACCCGCAAGTCCTTTCCGGAATTCACTGAACAGGCGGGTCGAAATATTGGTTGATCGTGCAGGGCCGGTCTCGCGGCTGTCTGACAGCTCAACGTCTAAAAATGTTTTGCTAAAAAAACTCGTACTTGACCAGTTGTATTTCCAGCCAGACAAAGCGGTTTTGGAAAGCCAGTCCATGGACTATCTTCGGTCGATCATGGAGGAATTGAAAAAATACCAGCATGCAAGGTTTGAAATTTACGGGCACGTCAATACGCCTCCTTATAAGAACAAGTCTTCGGGATTCCAGAAACAAATGCAGCAGTTGTCGGAAGCGCGCGCTAAATTAATTTACGAGTCGCTCTTAGATCATGGAATTCCCGCTGCACAAATGTCTTACCGCGGGATGGGCAACAGCCAGATGATCTACCCCGATCCGAAAAATGAGGAGGAAAAGAGAAAGAATATGCGGGTAGAAATCTTGGTTTTTGACAATGAATGAAACCGAAAGCTCACTCGAATTTATTTTGGGATGCGATCACGGCAATAATCGATCCCAACACAGCAATTAGCCCAAGAGAGGTTCGCAAACCGCTGACCTGTGCAATAAATCCAATAAAAGGAGGGCCAAATAAAAATCCCAGGTAACCGATCGTAGACACGGCTGCAATAGCCACGCCGGGCGAGAGTACCTTGGATTTCCCTGCTGAACTGTATATCAGGGGTACAACAGACGAGACGCCCGCGCCAACCAGTAAGAAACCGGCTACAGCAGTGATGAGATAAGGGAAAATAACGGCAATCAATAACCCTGAAGCCGTCAGTAAACCACTCCATTGCAATGTTCGTTTCTTTCCAATAGTTGTAACCACCCAGTCGCCCACGAAGCGGCCGGTTGCCATCGTGCACATAAAGGCCGTAAAGCCCAGCGTCACCAAACCCTTTCCAGGCTGTACCACTTTCTGAAAATATACCCCGCTCCAGTCGAACATAGCACCTTCACAAATCATGGAACAGAAAGCGATGAGGCCGAGATTGATCAGGGAGCGATCCGGGCGTGCAAAAATGGGTCCTTGCGCTTTTGCGTTGACATCTTCAACGAGCAGGTATTTGGAAGCAAATGCAATGATCAAAAAAGCCATAGCATCGATGATCAAAAAATGTTGTACGGGTGTTAGTCCCAGCGCCAGCATCAGGGTTCCGATGGCAGCGCCTGAAAAGCCGGCCAGGCTCCAGAGCCCATGATAGGAAGCCATGATCGACCTGCCGTATAAGACCTCAGTACTTACCGCCTGAGTATTCATAGAAATATTGAGCATATTTCCGCCCATTCCGAAAATAAACAGGCAACCGAATAGTTGTCCCTTGTTTTGTACAAATCCAAGCATGGGGAGAGTGCAGGCATACAATAGCGCTGCGCCGATGGCAATCGGCCGGCTTCCGAATTTTGCGACAAGCCAACCCGCAATGGGCAGCGAGATCAGCAGACCTGCGGGCAGGCCCAGCAACACAGCACCCAGCGCCGCATTGTTCAAATGTAACTTCGCCTGGATATCGGGAATGCGTGAAGCCCAACTGGAGAAAGTCAGGCCGGCCAGGAAGAAAAAGCTGCTGACTGCAATGCGGTAAATTCTTTTTTGGAAAACCCCTTTAGTCATATCATTTGCCAAATGAAAAAATCATTAGAATTTGTAATGAATTCCGGATAAACATTACAAATATCTTTCCTTAATTATCCGCAAATGATGCTCCACATGCCCCGAAATGATAAAACCCAGGGCCAGTACATTGATGGGATGACCGCCTGCAGTTCCCGTTGCACGCAATTGATCATCGGAGAAGGATTCGAAAAGCAATTCGGTTGCTTTTCTTAACGCTTTGAATTCTTTCACCAGGTCTTGCCAATCCCTTTTCGAGGCTTCTGCATGCGCGGCCCAACTGTTTTCATCAAAACCCGGAAGCACTGTACCATCTTTCCTGGAAAAAGTGATCGCCCGGTAAGTAAAGACCCTTTCAGCATCTATGATGTGCTGAAGCAATTCCTTGATGGTCCATTTGCCCTCAGCATAAGCAAACTCAATCTTTTTTTTTGGCAAGGCATCGAGTAATTTTTTCACCTGGCGGGTGTTCTTACTGATTGATTTGACCACATCCGCTTCCGTCGAAATATTGATATAGCGCTGAAAAAATTCAGCCGCCACGATTTCATCCCTGTTGACCATCTTTTTTTGCAAATGTAAAAAAAGAAAGCCGGACATAGCCCGGCTTCATACTACGTAGTTATAATAATGGAAATTATTCTTTTGTATTGGAAAGCGTTGATTTGGGCAGGCTGTCTTTTTTCTTCGGTTCAGTGCTCAGCGTGTAGGCCAGCTTCACGGCGCCATAAGCGTTGAGGATACCACCTGATTGGCTGAGCTCTGAGAAATCAACCATTTCGTTCTCGGTACCTGGCTTAATGGTCTTGGCCAGGGGTGCAGTGGCGGATTTTTCAATACAATATTTTACCTGTTCGGGGGTGAGTGCCGGGAAGTACTCCAAAATCAAGGCTGCGACCCCGGTGACAACAGGTGAAGCCATGCTGGTTCCATCGAGATTGCCATATTTGTTTCCACCGGGAAGGGTAGAATATATCCTGACTCCGGGTGCAAACACATCCACTTCTTTCTTTCCAAAATTAGAAAAGTCGGCTGCATAACTTTTTAACTTTCGTTCAGCTAAAGGATCGCTGCTGGCGCCGACCGTAATCCAGTTTGTTGCCCTGGTTTTGTACTCCGGCATTTCGGGGTTGGGAAAATTATCGGTCGTGTCAATATCGGCCCCGTCATTACCCGCCGCATGAATCAAAAGTACGCCTTTAGCTGCGGCGTACATAACGGCCTCGTCCACCCATTTTTTTTCAGGGGAAAGGTTTTTACCGAAACTCATGTTGATGACTTTGGCGCCGTTGTCCACGGCATAGTGAATGCCCAGCGCGATGTCCTTGTCGTGCTCATCGCCATTCGGCACAACACGGATCATCATGATTTTTACATTGTCTGCGATGCCATCCATTCCCTTGCCATTGTTGCGTTCTGCAGCGATGATGCCAGCAACATGGGTCCCATGCATAGGCTCTCCTGCCATAATATTGTTATTGCCATAGTATTTGTCGTTGATATCCGATTCGTCATCCTGCACAATATCTTTACGGTAGTTCTTGGGCGCGGTCTCTTTCAACTCCATCTTCTTTTCTTCCCGGTCAGATTCTTCTTTGAATTCCTCCAGGAACATGGTATTGGTCATGTCCATGATGTGTTCTTCCCTAAAAAGATATAACAGCACAGACCTGGCCGTTTTACCCTCCGTAGTTGTTGGCTGAAAGGCTTCCAGTTCGGTGCCGGTGTATTCTGTTTTGCCCATCGCCTTTTGAAGCACGCTGTCACTCTTGACGCATGCATTGACCACTCTTCTTAACATGACGAGATCGATGGCACTTCCTTCCGATCCATCACCCATTATTTTTTTCTTTGCTTTCAACCACATCTTGTAGCTGTCCAACTCATCGGCATCAAGATCTCCCTGCTTAAAATCCTTGTCTTCGAATTTTTCTTTGTATTGATAATAAATCCTGGCTTCTTCTGATGCGTCATCTTTTACATTGGATCCGTCCTTACCACCCAAAAAATTCCATCCATGCACATCGTCAATGTACCCATTGTGATCGTCATCGATCCCATTTCCCGGAATTTCTTTTGGATTAACCCACAATACATCTTTCAGGTCCTCCTGCAGGGTATCGATTCCAGAATCAATCACCGCCACGACGACGGTCCTGCTTTTTAAATTTTTTGACCTGATCATCTCGTAGGCTTTGTCGAGGCTGATCCCATAAACGCCATCCTTTTCTTTGTCGAGGGTATGCCAGCCTTTTGGCAGGGCTGTTTTAGCGGATTTTCCCTGGGCATGTACACCCGGGCTCATGATGATCAGTGTAATAATGACTAACCACAGTTTCAGACTATGCTTCATTTTTATTTTTTTTATGTAGCAGCAAGAAGCCGCAATTTCAGTTTTTATTTCCTAATTATTTTCTAAACTGAGATAAACGGCAAGCTTTTGTTGTTAAAATTTGGTTCAGTATTGATAATTAATTATTTAGGATATGGCTCCACTACACTCACTATTCCAAAATAAATTCAACCCTTCTGTTCAATGATTTTCCCTTATTGGTTTTGTTTGTGGCAACGGGATGTTGGCTTCCGTATCCAATCGCCGTGATCCTGTTTTTAGCAACACCTTTTTTGACCAGGTAAAATTTTACCATATTGGCGCGTCGTTGCGATAAAGGCAGGTTATATTTCGGCCCACCCGTAGTATCTGTATATCCTGCTATGGTGAGGTGCAGTTCAGGATGGGAGGCCAGCAAGGCAGCGATCGCATTCAGCGCTGGATAGGAGTCATGCGTCAATTGCCTGCTGGAAGACTTAAACTGCACATTTTTTCCCTGGTATCTTATTTTTTCTTGTATAGCCTGGTTTACAATGGGACAACCGCCATTTTCTTTGGTTCCCGCCTGGTCCGGACAGCGGTCTTCCTCATCGTTCACTCCATCGGCATCGCGATCGGGTATGGGACAACCATGATATTTGAGAACACCCGCGATCGTTTTGCAGGAATCCAGTTCGTCATTAATGCCATCCCCATCTGTATCGGGAATCGGGCATCCATGGTATTTGGCTATACCGGGCACGGATTTACAGGAGTCGTTTTCATCATCTATGCCGTCATGATCTGAATCGGGGACGGGACAACCCTTCCAGCGCACCGGACCTGCCACGAGCGGACAGGCATCTTCTGTATCATTCACGCCGTCAAAGTCCGCATCTCTCGGAGGCTTGGTCACGGCAGTTGCTTTGGTGAGCCAAATGCCCAGTGTTGCTCCGAGCAGCCGGTGATGGAAACTGCCGTTATATGGCGCCGTGTACAGGTTGGTAAGCCCCTGACTCACGTAGGCGCTGATCATCACGTTACCAAACTCAAACCCCGCTTTCGCGCTTAAGCCCATATCAAAAGTGTTG
>DATHGW010000642.1:0-4943 GCA_035317445.1 Puia sp. | reverse complement strand
GTTCCAGAAAATCGACGAGATTAGCCCTGAGCCTGCTGCCATCGATCTGCGCGTAGTGATCGAGCGCCTGTTGAAATTGGCCAAGCGTAAAACTTTCTTCGCTTCCGGGAAGTCCCGAAATGATATTCCGCTGGAGCAGCGTTTTGTCTTTTCCGGACATGGCCTCAAATTTTTTTTTGGCCACGGCAAGGGCCGCCGCCGGATACTCATCCATTGCCCCCTTCCTGTTGAGCAGGTAAACATCAAATACAATACAGGCAAGTTGTTCAAAACGCAAGGCCCTGGAACCGTCGGGCATAGAAAAATTAAGGTCGGTCCTGGTCCAATCCAGTACCGGCATGAAGTTATACGTAATGGTTTGAATGCCGCAGGCGCCGAGGTTACGAATGGTCTGCTGGTAGTTTGCGATATGGGTCCTGGACGGCGGAGACTGCGTTTTTATTGAATCGTGAACCGGAACACTTTCCACCACAGCCCATTCCAATCCTGCCAGCTCAATCATTTCCTTTCTTGACCTGATCTCCGCTGTCGGCCACAGCTCACCGTTAGGCACCTGGTGAAGCGCGGTGACGACGCCCGTGCAACCCGCCTGCCTGATATCTGCCAGGCTAACAGGATCATCTGGTCCGAACCAGCGCATGCATTGAAGAGTGTGGTAGTAATTCATTGTTTTAGATTAGTAGAGAGTAGAGAATAGAGAGTAGAAAATAGAGAATAGGGGATAGAAAATACCTATTCTCATTCTCTAAAGTTATTCTTAGTCCCTATTTTCTACTCCCTATTCTCTATTTTCTACTTCACCGTCCGCTTCTTCCCGCTCTCATCAGTTATTTCCACCGAAACGACCTGTTCATCGAGATCAAGGAATCTCCCTGATTGCGAAAGAAAAGATGCGCCATAATAGATCTCCTGTTTACGGGAAACGCCCGATTTGTATTTTATGATGGCACTGACGTCTGCAGGCTGCAAAGGAACCAGCCGGGTATTTCTCCTGAGCTCGAAGATTTTCAAGGGACCTTTGTTTTGACCGGCGGCCAGCAGGCATTTGCCTTTTGCACTGCGCAATTCCACCAGGGCCTTCCCATTGCCCGGAATATAGATCCCACTCTGGAGAATGGACTGAGGCGTAAATTCACCTTTCCCATTTCCTTTCAGGTACAATCCGTTCAGTGCATCATATCTCCCCGTCGATACTTCCGTACCATAATCATTTCCATTCAGCACGAGGTCAAGGTTTCCATCCCCATCGAAATCTTCTGCAACCATTCCATTGATCACGGAAAACTGCGCTTGGGCGGGCAATGGCGAGAGCGTGAATTTACCATTGCCATCATTCCGTAGATAACTTGTTCGAAGATCCCTGGCTTCAACTACCAGGGCGCCTTTGCGTTCTTCCGGTGTAAGTACCACGCTCATATCAGCCACGGCGAGGGACTGATAAGTAGGAAATTTTTTACGTAAGCCATTTACCTGCCGCAACAGGTCATCCCTTGTTTCAGAAGGGAATTCTTTTTTTACTCCCTGCTGGTCCGGCAGGTACAGTGACGGGATCATGTCATAGATCCCGTTATTGTCGAAATCCTTCGCATATGCCCGGACCGGAAAGGTCTCGCTGCCTCTGTAAAAAGAATTGGTCCCGAGGTTGCCTACGATATAGTCGATATCCCCGTCATGATCAAAATCTCCTGCCACAATGCTGTTCCACCATCCGGTTTGGCCGCTGACGCCCGTGGACGCGGTGATATTCTTAAAAACACCTTTTTCGTTTTTCAGGAAGCTGATGGGCATCCACTCACCGGCAAGGATCAGATCGGGCCAGCCATCATTGTCAAAATCGGTCCATATTGCATCGCAAACCATTCCGATGTTCAGCAGGTCCTTGGCCACGGTAGCGGTTACATCGGTAAACCGGATATTGTTTCCTTTTGAATCATTTCTGTAAATAAAACTGCTCACCGGCTTGGGATAGTTGCCAGGGTCCACACGACCGGAAATGAAAAGGTCAAGGTCGCCATCATGATCAAAATCTGCGGCACGCACACAAAATTTGCTGGTGAAATTTTGAGGAATAGCGAGTGAATCGAGTGAGAAATGGCCATGCCCGTCGTTTACGTATAGGCCATCCTGGTAGAACCTGCTGTTGTGTTCATTGCTATATCCCCCGCAGGCAATATACAAGTCGAGGTCCCCGTCGCCATCGGCATCAAAAAGCAGGATGCCCAGATCGTCGCCTTTTTTATTGGTCAAATCATGTTCACGCAGCAGCGCTTGCTGAATGAACCGGCCATCAGGCTGCTGCAGAAAAAGCTGTGCGCTGTGATAAGCGGCCCCGCCACTCACCAAATCGTCGAGGCCATTGCCATCGATATCCCCTACCGCAAGCGATGGCCCGTATTCAGAAAATTTGTGAGGCAACAATTTCTGGACATTAAAATCGATATAGTCTTTTTGGTCCTGTTTATAATGAATGTTGACAGCGTCTGTGACATCCGTGAACAGGGCGTTGACCGCCAACACATCTTTTTTGAAGGAATAGCGCAGATCCGCATCCTTTTCGTTCACATGGACAACCTGATCAGCCCTTACCTGTTTGAGCAATTGCATTTTTCCATTCGGCCATTTGATCACGACAGAATCCACTGTTTCAATGCTGCCGAGTCCGAAATGGGCGAAGTTTTGCAGGCTGGACAGGTAGCCACGGTATGGTGTATTTTCAAATACCTGCTGTTTACCATGGTCATAATACAATGCTGCCATAGCCCCCAGTCCATTTTTATTGAGGCTGTCTCCTGCAAAAACAATATGCAGATAATGATTATCATCTTTTCGCTTATCCCGGGAAAGGTTACGGTAGATCATGGCTTCGTCATTGATGTTGTTGACGATGATATCCAATGCTCCGTTGTTGTCAAGATCCGCATAGACGGCACCGTTAGAAAAGGTCGGCTGGCCGAATCCCCAGGAATCAGAGACGTCAGTGAAACCCAGCCTGCCATTATTTTTGTATGCGTAGTTGTGCCGCTTAACTTCCGGTATTTGTTTGAGGAGGTCTTTTTTGGAAACCAGGTTATACAATTTGTTGCGGAAGGCCACAAAATCGTGATCTGTCACGTCTTTGGGGAAGCCATTGGTCACGAACAGGTCGCGGTAACCATCGTTATCCAGGTCAACCAGGAAGGGCGTCCAGCTCCAGTCCGTTTCTGCCATTCCGGCAAAAAAGGCGATCTCGCTGAACACCGGATCGCCAATGGAATCATTTTGGTTCACACGGGGACCCTGGTTGAGTTGCAGGGTGTTTCGAACATACTGGTAATTATAATGAAAAAGATCGCTGTTTTGATAGGTCAGGTAGCTGCCCGGATTCAACATCATTTTCTTACGGTAATTGTCTTCCGGGTTCATGTCCAGCACCACCAGGTCCATTAATCCGTCATTGTTGATGTCATTGATATCACTGCCCATGGAATTGGAAGAGCTGTGCTTAAAATAATCAGACAGGTGTTCAGAGAACGTGCCATCGTGGTTATTGATCCAGAGCAGGTCATTAGGCAAATAGTCATTGGCGACATAGATGTCCTTCCATCCGTCGTTGTTGATATCCACAATATCTACGCTATGGCCATAACCCTCTGTGCCAATGCCAGCCTGTTTGGAAACATCGGTAAACACCGGATGCCCCAGGGATGCATTCCAGTCGTTTCTATAGAGCCGGCCGGAACTTGGAAGGGAGCCGTCCGTGCTGAGCTTGTGAAAATAATTGGGCGTATGCGGATCCAGGATCTCGTTCACGACCAGGTACATATCCAGGTCGCCATCATTGTCATAATCAAAAAATGCCGCCATGGTGGAATGACAGGTATCAGTGAAACCATATTCCGCTGCCATTTCCTTAAAATGAGGTATTCCATGCTCATCAGCACCCTGGTTGATATACAATAAGTTTTTTCTTTGTTCGGGATTTTTTTTGATTGTTGCACAAACAAAAAGGTCGAGCCATCCATCGTTATTGATGTCTATTACGGCCACGCCCCTGCACCATTTTCCATTTCCTCCCACACCGGCGCTGTCTGTTGCGTCAAGGAACTTAAAATCGCCCTGGTTCAGGTAAAGTTTATTGGATACCAGGTTTCCGGTGAAATAGATATCCTGTAATCCGTCATTGTTGAAATCCCCGATGCCTACCCCACCCCCGTTGTACACATTGGAAAGATCCAACACATTCACAGAATCCGTTTCGACGATCTGGTTATTAAAATGAATCCCCGAATGGTCTGAGGATACAAGCTGGAAAAGGGAATTATTGCTATGGCAGGAAATAAGGAACAAACAGATGATGACCAGAAAACTTCCCAATCGTTTCATTCCGGATAAATTTAAAACATTCAAAGTAGTAAAAAAACCAATGCTGAATCTGGAGAATTTGTTAATGTCTTATTGAAATAAAAAGAGGTAGAGTTTTTTAACTCTACCTCTGCTATTAAAGAAAGTTATGACAATTAATACCCGGGGTTCTGAGCCAAAACAGATTTACCGGCTTTAACGCTCTTATCAATTTGTTGTTGGGGAATCGGCATTATTTCACTCTTACCTATAGTGAAAGTCGCTGGAACACCTCCATTCTTCATCAGGGTATATCCGCTGGCTATTTCATGGAGCGCATAAGCGTCCAGTTCTGCTTTAGCCGTGCCCCAACGAACGAGGTCAAAGAAACGATGTCCTTCCATGGCCAGTTCCAGGCGACGCTCAAAATAGATGGCTTTGAGGGCATAGGCTGCATCGGGGAAGGAGGCATAAAGGCCGATCTTGTATACAGCAGGCGATCCTTGCACCCAGCCAGTAGGGTCGGCAGCCCTGCTACGAACCATGTTTACATAAATCATGGCCTGCCCAAGGGTTCCACCACCCTGCACTTCGGCTTCTGCAGCCCACAATAGAACGTCCGC
>DATHGW010000641.1:0-4263 GCA_035317445.1 Puia sp. | reverse complement strand
ACCGGTCAAATAAAAAGCTGAGGCGGTCTGCCTGTACTGGTTTTTCAAAAATGGTTTCCCCTTTGTCCAGCGTGAGATAGTACTCGTGCAGCCATTTCACCTCGCATAATATTTTATAGATAATCATATCAGGAGGGAGCTTTGTTTAAAAGATTCGTGTCTACTTCTTCTATCAGCGGCACTTCTCTGCGGATGCTTCTTTCGGTAATCGATACCATCCTCACTTTATACATCACAAAGGGAATCTGCCGGCCACCCAGTGATCCCCAGAGATGATTGATCTGTTCGAAGGTGAGCGTATACATTTCCATTTTCAGTCTCAGCAACGCAATATCCGGGTTGCTCAGGTCACTGAGTTCGGGGGGCAGTGGTATGGAGGAAGTAGCCGGTGTAAAAACGTTTTTGCCCTGGAAGAATTCTATCAAGAGGGAGAGGCGTTTAAGCGCCTGTACATAACCGTTATTCGGCGGTACACCTCCGGGAAAATTGGCGGTGAAGAGCACATAGAGATTCAGGTAGATGGGTCTGTTTTCGTATCTCGCTTTATTATCCGGCCATTTACTAAATGTCTGACCGTTTTTAAAACTGCTTTCTTCTTCAATATTAACCAGGGAGATGATAATATTATCCTGCAGTTCAGCGCCCTGTTCTGTTTCGAAGAGCCCGATGTTTTCAATGATAACGGGGGCGGGGTCACCGAGCGCAGTTAAATAAGCGGCAAGTTCTTCACGCAACAATATCAATGCGTTCTCGATCATAACGATGTTTCGTTTTGGGCATGAGTATACCTGGCGTGCCTTTACACGCAATTACACTTCGGGCGTTGACTAGCAAAAATTTAGAAAACCCTGTTCGAACCTGGGTACATGCTTAATCGGAATAGCCTCCAGGATATTGGAGTACCTCAGGCAATAAAAAATTAAATTCCTAAAAAGGGATTATGATGCTGCTAGTTCAGAGAAGAAAAAATATCGAAGACATAGGGGACGATAAAAGTAAAAAAAATATTTTGATTCGTAATGTACTTGAATTAGAAAAACTTTTCCACATAGTCTTATTGACTGTTTCTATCAATTTTCTGGTTGACAACTCAGTCTTAAAAAAGTGGCGGCTACATAAGTATTAAAAGTTAATAGTGTGTCTAACTTTATTAAAACTCTTTAATAAAGAGTTTTCGCTGCATCTTTCGGAAAATATTTTCCCGACTAAGTGTTAACCTTTAGCATAATTACATATTCATTTTATTTTCAGCAGAATACTTCCCTCCTTATTCTGATTTCTTTGTACCTGGTCTTTGAGTAAGTATAAATGGCGGTTGACATTCTTTGATCTGATGCTCTTCCCCCAGGAAAGTGAATAAAAGACTTTGGATTCTCCCTTGCTCCGTGATATCCTTTTTGTGATTGTTATGGAAATTGCTTGTAGAATTTGGTGTGTCAAAACTACAAATCTCGTGGGTCATCCGTGTGTCACCAAATGAGGTGGAGAGGGGGAAAGCTGTCAAAATCTGACACACCAAAAAAATAGACCCATTGTAATTTAATGGGTTATATCATTTTTTGGTGCCCGGAACAGGAATCGAACCTGCACATCCTTGCGAATACCAGATTTTGAGTCTGGCGCGTCTACCAATTCCGCCATCCGGGCCCGTTGAAATGTAGAATGTAAAATCTAAAATGTAAAAGTGAAGATCCTTTTACATTTTAGATTCAAAATTTCAGATTTTACATTTAAAAGGGGACGCAATATTACGGAATCGGGTTGTTTTAGCCAAAATACGCAATATGTATTTTTATAAAGGAAGACCGCTCTATCGTAATGACTATGAAGGGATAGCTAATTTATAATAACTTGCGGCAAACTCATCGTGGATGGTCAAGATCGGCTTAATCAGGGAAGGAAAGGTTCCTTTCGACAATCGCGTGGCTTTAATTCCTTCCCAATGCAAATGGTTGCAGAAGAATTTTCCGGAGATCGGCATCGTCGTCCAGTCCTCCCCGCACCGATGCTTCGCTGATAAAGAGTACCAGATGGCCGGCATAGAAGTGAAGGACGACATCAGCGACGCAGATATCCTGTTCGGCATTAAGGAAATACCGGTTGCCAACCTGATTCCCCAAAAAACATATCTTTTCTTTTCGCATACCAAGAAGAAACAATTGTATAACCAGGCGATGTTCCAGGGCATCATGGAAAAGGGTATTACACTCATCGATTATGAATGCCTGGAACACGACGACGGACAACGCATGCTGGGCTTTGGTTTCTTTGCCGGCGTTGTGGGTGCGCATAACGGCATCATGGCATATGGCGAGCGGACTGGTCTCTTCCACCTGGAAAGAGTGTATATCCAGCACAGTTTCCGCCAGCTCATTCATGGCTATTTCGGACTTAAATTACCCAGGATCAAAGTGGTTATCACTGGCAGTGGCCGCGTCGCGCATGGATTACTCGAAGTCATGAACCTGCTCGGCGTCATAGAAGTAGAGCCTGATGAATTCCTGGAAAGAAACTTCGATTACCCGGTCTTTACCCAACTCAAGGGATCTGATCTGTACCGCCACAAAACAACAGGGACCTATAACCGAATCGACTTCCATCATAACCCGCAGGATTATCTGTGTATATTCCATCCTTATACAAAAGTGGCCGATATCCTGATGAATGGGATCTATTGGGATGAACGAACTTCAGCGCTTTTTGAATGGGAGCATATGAGCGAACCCGATTTCAAGATCAGGACGATCGCAGACATCACCGACGACAAAAATGGCTCCATCCCCTGCAACCTGGGTGACAACCCGATGGAGCAACCGGTTTATGGGGTGGATAGGATCAGCCGCCAGAAAACGGCGCCATACCTGCCCGGCTCGGTCGATATCATGGCTGTCGGCAACCTGCCCAATGAACTACCGCGGGATGCTTCACGCTATTTTGGCGAACAGCTCATTAAATACATCCTCGAGGACCTGATCAAGGGCAATTCTAAAATGATTGAAAGGGCCACGATGATCAAGGCCGGTAAGTTGACAGAGGCTTTCGGGTATTTGAAAGAGTATGCGGAGAGAAATCAAACACCCTGACGGGGTTAAAAACCCCGGCAGGGTTTGGCGGGCTGCACCTTAATTGCTGGTCGCTAAACCCCGACGGAGGTTTATAACCCCGTCGGGGGCTACAAATAATAATCCCCCATCAACTCCTTAAACGCTCCGGTATACCCGCCATCCTCATTCCGTATCACGAACCCGGATATAATTGCGCACGCTGCATTCTCTCTAGAGAAATGCAACACGCTTCTGAAATATTCATGTGCATTCGTCTGCCTGAGCAGTAACTTTTCTTTCAGCTTAAATCCTTTTTGAAAGGCAAGCGTTTCAAAATAGGCCGTCCGGTGAAAGGGTAGGAGTACACCAAAAGATCCGTCCCTGACCAGATTCTGGTCAATGGCATCCAGCAATTCCTCCAAACTCAATTCCATGCTGTGTTTCGCCAGGTTCTTTTCTGTTGAGGCGGATTGGAGATCGCTTTCATAGAAAGGTGGATTGCTGATGATAAAATCATATTGACGTGAAAATGGGTAATTGCCCACATCGCCATGGAAAAGGCCCAGACGGTCTTTCCATGGACTGGCCACAATATTTTCCTGCAACTGTCCGAAGCAGGCTGGTTCCAATTCTATCCCATCTATCTGGCCGGAATTTTTTTGAGCAAGCATTAACATCAGCAAGCCGGTACCGCTGCCGATATCGAGCACAGATGCATCGGGTGTGATTTTGTTTGCGATCCATGCGCCGAAAATGCAGGCGTCAGTGCAGACTTTCATCACGCAGCGCTGCTGATGGATAGTGAATTGTTTGAATTGAAAATAAGTGTTGGACATGCTACATGTTTTTCGGACGGAATGCGAGTGTTGATTCACTTTCGCACTGGCAAGTCCCATGGCCGCCCGCAGGGTCTGCGACTGACGGGGCTTTCAGCCGCTCACGGAGTCTGCGACCGTCAGGGCGATTCGTTTACCATTCCGCTCGCGCGCTTGCGCTAACAGTGAGCGGAGCGAAATCCCCGGCGAGGAACTTGTAGTACCCCGCGATGGCGATCATAGCGGCATTGTCTGTGCAATATTCAAAACGGGGTATAAATACATTCCATTGTTCGCGGCTCCCGAGCACTTCAAAGGACCTTCGCAATCCCCTGTTGGCCGAAACACCTCCTGCGATGCAGATGTTTTTGATACCGGTTTGCTGAGCGGCTTTTTTTAATTTT
>DATHGW010000640.1:0-9844 GCA_035317445.1 Puia sp. | reverse complement strand
AAATTAAGTTCAAGATCATGTAATTCTTTTGACAACATTTTTGCGGCAATTCCATCAACAAGTCTTAATAGATCCATAAATCGTAAGGCCCCGCCATGATGCATCATTGACCCAACGATCTGAATTTTCCATTTTCCACTCAATACACCCATGGCATCCTTTATAGGCATTAATTCCTTCGAACATTCGCCATTTGTTTCAGTTACTTTCTTGTTCATGCCGTATATATTTGACCTGATCGTATACAAATGTATACTTCAAAGATATCATCATTTCACATAGTTTCCTAAAGGAAACCACTTTCCAAAAGGAAACTCATATCAATAGGAAACTAAGTATAGCTAGTTTTACATTGTATATAAATTAGATACCAACTGGTAAATATGAAAAAGAATAACATAAAAAAGGTGATCACAATCGTTGTAACGATAATTGCTGCGGCAATGATAACCTTAAGCGGTATAGTGAAATTGGCAAACAATGCGCAGGTTGTAACCAAGCTTACAAGAGTTGGCGTAGGCCAGTTTCTCCCTTTATTAGGATTCATGGAAATTGCCTTTACCGCATTATTTCTTTTCCCTAAAACAAGAAAGGTCGGCTTTATTTTATTATCCTGTTATTTCTCAGGAGCGATTGCAACCGACCTCTCCCACGGAGAAAATATGATGGCTGCAGCTATGCCCGTCATATTAGTATGGATCGCTGCTTTTTTACTTGACAAGTCCATTTTTATACCAGCTCCTAGATCTGAAGCGAAGTAATTTTACCGTTCCTGGTTTCAAAATGATATTTGATCAATACCGGGCTTCCGGGAAAAGTACCTGAAATTTTAGCCGTTAAGATCATCTTATCGCCATTGGTTATGACTTCAATCGGCTCATATTTCGTCTTGTATTTTGCATTCGTCATTTCATTCCATTCCCTGATCTCTGTTTTGCCATGATATGTTTTCCCTTCATCATGCACGATCGCATCATAAGTTCGACAGTATATTCGTTTCGGGGAAGCGGTGAAAAGAGATTCACATAGGGATATATTTGTCCCTATGTCGGTTTTAGGTGCAAGTACTTAATTTTGCTTTATGTATGAAAGAAAGATCCCGATCACGTTGGATTGCGGACTCGACCTGATCGGCGAAGTCCTGTACGGCAAATGGAAAATGCGTTTATTATATTTTATTCATGAAGGCCATAAACGTCCGAGTGAATTACAACGTAAAATTCCTGGCGCTTCCCGAAGAGTGCTGCATGTGCAGTTAAAAGAACTGGAGCAGCATGAGTTGGTTACCAAAGTGATTTATCCTCAAATCCCACCTAAAGTCGAGTATAGTTTGACTGAATTCGGGAAATCCTTAATTCCTGTAATCAACAGCTTAGGAAAATGGGGAGATAAGAACGAAAGGCGTTTACGGAAAGTCATTTTGAAACGGCTCAAATAAATGATTTATCACTGGCTGCTTGTTTTGGTAATAAATTTTTCAATGGTTGTCATGGCATCTTTTGCCGCATCGGATTTAATGTCGATCAATGGCCAACCATGACCTTGATTTTCATACTCTTTCATTTGCGAGTCCCGCTGCAATGGTTTAATCTTTTCGTAGAATAATTTTGAGTCGTCAAAAAGTATTTCATTACTGCCAACCAGAATAAGCAAGGGAGGAAAGCTGCTAAAGGTAAATTGACCCGGATCTGCCTCATTCCAATGATTCGCAACATAATCATTTGCATATTCCATTAACTTATCTTTTGTCAGTATTTGGTCAAGTTTTTTCCTGGTTTCATATGATTCGGTGTTGCCCCTAAGATATAACCAGGGTGAAATCAAAATTACGCTGGATGGCATTTGTAGTTTTTCTTCAGAAGCCATTTTTATCAAAGTTGCAGCAAGCGCACCACCAGCACTATCTCCCATTAAGGTGATTTTTGCATCAGGATATCTGCGAATAAGCTCCCGGTATACTTTTAAAACATCATTTGGTGCATTGGGAAATGGTTTCTCAGGTGCCAGGGCGTATTCAATAAATAAAATTTTGGCAGAAAAAGCCGAAGCAAAATGACTGACCATAGCTTTGTATCCTTCAATTGATCCTAAAACAAACATTCCCCCGTGCAGATAAATAACTATTTTGTTTTTATCAAAATGATCGGGTACAAACCAGTCGCAGGTCACTCCGTCAACCGGCTCACCCGATACTTCAACGTTACCATCGGCGGGATAAATATTGCCTAAACTATTAAAGGCCGCTCTGTCGGCATTTACTGTGTTTGAAATAGTGTCCATATTGTTATTTTTTGTTTAAGGTGTTTGGTTGTATTCAACACTTAGCCCTACAATGTTGCCAGTTCCAGCTAATACACCGAGCATCCCTGGAACTGTTTCACCCCTTGCCCAATCGCGCTGAATTTCGCATATCAATCCCATAACGCTAACAGGTTGTGCCCCGGCCTTCTCCATTCTCCTGAGCGCCGCATCATGAGCAACAACAGAAGTCCCCACTACAGCATCTACAACCGGATATACTTCATATCCTTCTTTCAGGGCATCTAATGTGGGGAATTGCAAACAGGCTTCGGTCCAAAGGGCCGCAATAATTAATTTGTTGCGCTTTGTGGCTTTCACGGCCTCCAGAAATTCTGTATCCTCCCAGGCATTGATTGTAGTTCTGTCATATGACGGTAAATCCTTTACTTCATGCGCTATCTGAGGAATTGTTGGTCCATTTATTCCGGTTTTTACATTTACAGTCGAGACAATGATAGGCATCTTAAACAGCCTGGCTAATTTCACCAGGGCAATCGTGTTCTGAACCATCCGGTATTTATCCATAGATTCAATAGACCCAACCTGGGTGGCCTGGTAGTCAATGATGATTACGACGGAATTCTGCGGAGTCAGGAGATGGTCTGTCTTTTGGTCTCTGATCTGTTGGCTGCTCATCGTTTTTATTTTTAGTTGAATGGCTTGTTAATCATTTTAAAGCAGCCATAAAAATAAATTGAGCAGCGCTTCCCAAAAATGACTTATGTTAATAAATTTCATTGACATAAGTCATATGATTACCCTAAAATGCTGTTTATCGCTTTGAGTTCATCCGTGGAAAACGAAATATTTTCGAGACATTTGATTGAATCTGTGACCTGTTCAGGTTTACTTACGCCAATCAGTACAGAAGTTATGCGGTCATCTTTTAATATCCATGAAAGCGCCATTTGCGCCAGGTCCTGGCCGCGCTTAAGGGCGAGCTCATTCAGCTTTTTCACTTTGGCAATTTTATCATCCGTAATCGCATCTTCCTCAATAGCTCCGTTGCCGCGATGGCTTGCGGCTCTTGAACCCTCGGGTATGCCTTTTAAATATTTGCTGGTTAAAACGCCTTGTGCAAGGGGCGAAAACGGAATACAGCCAACGCCTTTATCTCCAAGCACATCCAGCAAGCCGCCTTCAACCCAACGATCGAACATGGAATATTTTGGCTGATGTATCAGGCAGGGCGTACCAAGTCGTTTTAAAACGGCAATAGCAGCTTCGGTTTCCGATGCGCTATAGCTGGATATACCCACATATAAAGCTTTTCCCTGCCGTACAATAAGGTCGAGGGTTCCCATTGTTTCTTCCAGCGGCGTTTTCGGATCCGGGCGGTGGTGATAAAATATATCTACATAATCCAGCCCCATGCGTTTTAAGCTCTGATCTAAACTGGCTACCAGGTATTTCTTTGATCCCCAATCGCCATAGGGCCCTTCCCACATTCCCCAACCTGCTTTGGTAGAGATGATCAACTCATCGCGGTAGCTTTTAAAGTCGTCCTCAAAGATTCTTCCAAAAGTTTCTTCGGCAGACCCGGGCGGTGGCCCATAATTGTTGGCCAGGTCAAAATGGGTGATGCCGCTGTCGAAAGCCAACTTCAAAATAGTACGCGCATTTTCCAGGCTGTCAATTGCCCCGAAATTGTGCCAAAGGCCCAATGATACGGCAGGCAGCATTAAGCCGCTTTTACCGCAACGGCGATAAGGCATGTTTTTGTAACGATTGGGGCTGGGTTGGTAATACATATTGTTCAATTTTGAATGTGATTAATTAATCTTTATAGCTTGCTCAAGTGCTTTTACCATAATCTCCAGGTCAGTTACACCCCGGAAGCCGCTGAAACCAACGGAAAGGGTTGAACCATCGGGGAGGATAAGTGGCTGGCCGCCTTGCCATCCTATCAGATCCGGCGCTTCTATGCCATTGCCATTTTCTTCAGCGAGCCCATTAAAAACCATTTTTTCGTATTCGCCGGTTTTAACGCCGGTGAGCCAGACTTGGCTTGCCTTTGTCCAAGCAACTTTGTACGATTGCCTTAATCGCGGTTTATTTGTCCCGAACATTCTGCCAAACACCATCCCATTTTCATCAATGATACAAACAGCGACGTTCCCGTTGGCAATGCTTTTATCTTCCGGGTTTTGTGTATAAACAGGGATAAGATGTTCAATTTCAGCAAACATTTTATTGATAAGCGCATTAAATTTTTGATTTTCCATTGATAGCATGTAAATTAATGTTAGGTATGATTGTTAAGCCAACTGGCCCGGACACAGGTTCTTATGTAAAAATGGGTCATTTTTATATAAAAACACATATTGCCATTGAAAAACATCTCGAATTTATAAACCGCTACGCAACCATTCCTCAGCGTGTGCCGCTTGAAAGAAATGAATATGAAAAAAATCATCAAACAATTTATCCATGCAACGAACGCTTTTGATGTAGAAGCAGCACTAGCCTTATTTGCTGATGATGCTGTGATTGATGATGTATCAGTGGGAGAAAAGTTTAAGAACACTTCTGGTGTGCGTAAATATCTTGAGAATTTTTTCGTTGGTTACAAAACAGTCACCAGGTTAGAATCTATTGTGGTGTTAGACAATCGGAATGCCAAGGCACATGTTGATTTTACAGGGGACTTCGGTCACGAGACGGGTGGTTTGAACTTCACATTCAATTCTGCTGGTCTTATCATAACAATCAATGCCTATCTTGACTAAAACTCTGTCTGTTTTTTTTATCATGGGTGAATCATGGAGCCGAAGCCGAGGTCGAGACGGAGGGACTCCATAATCCAGTGCGTGGTGCTTTTGGTGTATACGTCAGCGGCGGCAAGCACACCGGTGTATTTCTTAATGACCGGTTCCGCGGCCATATCGGTTATCTCATCGAGATAGCCCTTCACTGCGGCCCAGGCGTTCTCACCGTACTTCTGAAAATAAGGAGTGGGATCGACAGCACTCATTGCCGTTTTGATGTTGGCGATGATGTCTGCCACGTACTGCTGGTATATATTGACGTCCTCACGGTTGCCGAGCCTGCCCATGTGACCGCCTATGAAGTGCTTAAAGGAATAGGACAGGGCAATCTCCGGAGCCTTAATGGAGCCGGGTACGTCTTCGTTGAGGTTGAAGGTGTCAAAGGGCGCCCAGCCTGGAAGGACAAGGTCGACGAGCATAAGCGTGTCGTGGTCTGGCAGGTGTATATAGATGTTATCCGGTGAGTGATTGGTGCCGTGCCAGGCCATCTCAATGCGTTCGCCACCGATATTCAGTGTGCGCTTGTCCTGGAAGATCTCGTCGGGGGCGGGTCTGTCAGCGTCGTTGTCACGCAAGAGCAGATTCCTTGTCTCTTCGTGCCCGATGCGCGTTACATTTTTATTGAACACCGATGAGGCGCCGACATGGTCGGCATGATGGTGAGAGTAGATCAGGTGCGTGACTTTGTTGCTCACGCCATTGGCGGAAGCGATCTCGTCAACGGCACGTTGAATGTTGTGACCAATGGTGGGCGGCGCGTCGAGCAATACAACGCCATCTTTAGTGGTCAGGAACGCGGACTGGTAAACACCATCGGTTACCCAATAAAGATTCCGCTCTACCCGGCCCACGTAGTAGCCTTGTTGATTGAGTGCCGGGCCAAGCGCCGAACGGGGGATGGGTGCGTAGTCCGGCAGCGTCTTCACAGCCCTTTCCATTACATCATTGTTTTTAGCCATAATGTATACTTTTGTAGTTTATTACCGGTTCAGCTTCGGACAATTGGGGATACAAAGAAACTGTAAGGGAGGGTTGAAAGACGATGACAAATGATAAAAAAAATAATTGATAAATATCAACGGTCGCTAAAACAAAAAAGATTGAATCCAGACCAATTGTGTATGTACGAACCGTTTTTTAAGTATATCAGAAGCAAAACAACAACTCCTCTTACTGATGAGGACATGAGTTTATTAAAAAATATACTGGTACCTAAAAAATTCAGAAAGAGACAGTACCTGCTGCAAGAAGGTGAAGTATGCAAACATGGCGCGTTCATTGTGAAGGGGGCAATGCGGCAGTACAGCGTGGACGAGAAAGGAACAGAACATATTATTCAACTATTACTGGAGAACTGGTGGGCGGGTGACAGGGAAAGCTTTACAAATGAAACGCCCTCGCCCTACTATATAGACGCCTGGGAAGAGACGGAAGTATTGCTTATTACAAAAAATAATTTTGATGTCATGCATCGCATTCCTGCTGTGGCTAAGATGGAAAACACCATCATCAACCGGCATGTGGCTGCACTGCACGGAAGGGTGCGCGGCACGATCAGCCTGACAGCCGAAGAACGCTATGAAAACCTGATGCAGACGCATCCCGAATTCATGCAACGCTTTCCCCAGCGCCTCATCGCCTCTTACCTGGGTATTACCAAAGAAACCCTTAGCCGGTTAAGACACCATTATGAAAGCTAGGAGGTTTATTGTTTCGTAACAAAAAATGTGTACAATGTCGGATCGCCGGGAGCCATATTGAGCCCTTTCATAACGGCACCGGTAGACACTACAAGAAACCAGTCATAATTAGCGAAAAGAGAGAAGTAGATCGCCTTGCGTTTTTGTGTATAGTTTATGTCTGTATAGTTGGGGAACGGAGAGGCTCCAAAGAACAGATCCAGCTTATTGCCTGCTTTAAATTCGATACTGACTTCCGGAGCCGCCCATTTTGTCCCATCCACCACGGCATCATCATTTCCAGTCTGCACAGCATTCATTAGCTTGCGACCGCTTATATCGGTGCTCTTGATATTGGTCAGCGCACTATCACTGGAAATATTGGCTGTAAAGGAGGCCGTTCCACTGATACTTATTGTGAGAAGTCCATTTTCGAGTTTCCAGCTACCTGTATATTCACTTTTAAATTCAGCCCAGGTCAGGGTGCCGCTTTCTCCGAATGCGATGCGCATTGGCTGGGCCTTTCCATCGTTGTAATTGAATTCGCCTGTCCAGAGGGTGTTTGCGAGGACCACTGGCTTGTCCGCTGGTTTCGTGTCATTGCTTTTTTTGCAGCTATTCAGGCCGGTTACCGCCAGCAGGAGGCTGATCGCAATGAAGATGAATTGTCTTTTCATGAGTCTAAATTTTGAGTATTTCACAAACCTAATTTCATTTGGCAAGACCGGCATTCCCCAATCGATGAACGACATTATAAATAGATGAAGGAACAAATAAACTCTTCCCCAATGCGGATGCAGTTTAAAATGCACCCTGGGCGTTTGACCTTCCCTCAATGAAATCAGCCATATGTTAAGTGTTTATACTTAAGCAGCGAATGATTATTAAATATGTAAAATTTGTGATATCTTTTTCCAAGAATTCCGAAATCAATGAGGACATTTATTTTACTTACTTTTTTGATCTGCTCTTGTTACGTTAATGCACAAGGCACCTTACAGTCACATATTGAAGATGGAAAATTCTATGGTATTTTTCCTGTTATTGAGAATAATGTGGTCTATACTGATTCCATTGTTTTAACTGGCTCCGTGAGTAGAGAAAGTTTGTTTGACCAAGCAAAAGCATTTTTTGATAAAAGGGAAGATGCAAAGTATTACTTCGAATCCGAAGATAAGACTGCTGGTGAATTGGTATATCAAGGTGAATTGAATAGAAGTATGATGTCTCAGAAATCAGATGTGCACTTTAATATAATGCTTCGTTTTTCTTACTCCAGTTGTTGGATTAAATTATCTGAAGTTGTCATCGCTTCTCCACGAAATGGCATGCAAGCAGGGGTGGTTAAGACTGAGGTGATTGAAAGTGCAACAGCACTGGAACATATTACCATGGGCAAAGGTGAATATTCAGTGCGATATTGTGAGAAAATCAATAAACGATTTAAAGGGATTATGGACGAGTTAAGCAACCTATTTCGTTGATATTGGGTAGTAGACCCGAACAACCACCAACTCTATAACAAATTGCAATGAAGCAAATAGTTTTTTTCTTATTCTTTTTTGGGGTTTCAATTACAGCATGGAGCCAGAGCGAAACTTTAAAAATTGCATGGCCTGAAGATTGGAAAATTGGTTCTGCACAAAAAACGTCTACACAAATTATGACCGAATACGTTCCAAAAAATGAAAACGTAAACGATTGGTTAATTTTAGGAACAACGACGATTTATAAGGGAAGAGCGGGTGTCCCTATCGAAGCGCCTATGAACTAAATCTACAAACTTTCCAGCGCATCCCGGTACCCCCTGCCAATAGGAATAGATACCCCATTCACCTCCACCATGTCGGCCGTGTAGGATTCAATTTTGCTTAGCGAGATGATAAAGGACCGGTGAACCCTTTTGAAGAGATGGGCAGGTAAGAGGTCCTCAATTTCATGCGTACTCATTTTGGATACGTATTCTCTTTTCGTTGTAACGATCTTGATGTATTCCCGCTGACTTTCAACAAACACAACCTCAGAGAACAAAATTTTCACTTTCTTTTTTTCTACATGCAGAAACAGGTAATCTTTTATCTCCCCGGTTTCAACGGAATGCTGTTTTTCTTTTTCTGCAGTTTTTACCTTGGTGACGGCTACCAAAAAACGCTCAAACTCAAATGGCTTGAGCAGGTAATCCGTTACATTCAGGTTAAAGCCCTCCACGGCGTATTGATGGTATGCGGTGGTAATAATGATCGCGGGTGGGTTGGTAAGCGTTTTTAAAAAAGCCATCCCTTTTAATTTGGGCAGGTGGATGTCTAAAAAAATGAGGTCAGTATGATTGTGTCGCAGCCAGTCCGTGGCCACAATAGCATCTTTGAATGTTCCCTGTAATTCCAGGAAGGGTGTTTGCGAAATATAATCCGCTAATACTTTTACCGCCAATGGCTCATCTTCAATGATGATGCATTTGATTTTAGACATGGCTTGCCAGATTTATTTTTAAAGTAGCGATAAACTCCGATCCACTTTGCTGAACGGAGAGATCGTATTCTTTATAGAGGAATTCCAGCTGGCGCCGCAGGTTGGAAAGACCGATATTTTCTTTTGCCCTCCCTTCCCCGGGCAAAGCGTCGCTGGAGTTTTTTACAATAAAGGTTAATTGCCGCTTATTCACTGAAAGATGGATATCTACAAAGGGCTGATTTCTTGTTTCCGAAACACCATGTTTAAACGCGTTTTCGACAAGGGGGATCAGCAGCAATGGCGGAACGGATTGTTTCGTGTCTTCCACGTCATAGTTAAAGTTAATATGCAAAGATTCATCATAGCGCAGTTTTTCAAGCGCGATATAGTCGTTCATGATCTTCAGTTCCTGTTCTATCGCGATATAGTCTCCGCTGGTTTCATACAACATAAAACGCAATATTTTCGAGAGGCGTAAAATGGATTCCGGCGCCAGGTCCGATTTATCTCTTGCCAATGAATAAATATTATTTAAGGTGTTGAATAAAAAATGTGGGTTGGTTTGTGATTTGAGATAGTTCAATTCTGCCTGTTGCTTTTCAATACGCAGCAGCTGCGTGGATTGTTTTAATTTTATATAATTGT
>DATHGW010000639.1:0-6668 GCA_035317445.1 Puia sp. | reverse complement strand
GAAGAGATCGGCGATAAGAACATCATTGGTGGAGTAAGTGTGAACCTCGGAGAAATTTATCTTGGGTTGAACAACGATGATTCTGCACTCTTCTATTTTAAGAAATCACTGAAAGCCTATGAAAATACGATCAATGTTCCTTATCCATTGAGGGATATCGGCAGGTTTTATGCAAAAAAGGGTGATTTCAGCAATGCCATTTTATACCACGAACGGGCTTATCAAATGGCCCGAAAATTTGATTCCAAACTCGATATGACCCAGTCTTTAAAGGCGCTGGGCGATACTTATTTCAGTAAGGGTGACTACAAGGCCGCACTCGGTGCTTATAAGGAAGCAGAATCCATTGCCACGATAATTCCAGCTTATAAAGAACTGGATGATGCCTATGCCGGCATGGCCAGCGCGTATTCAAAATTGGGTGATTATCGCAATGCGTATAAATATGAAAAGCTCTTCAGCAACCTCTCCGATACCCTGAACAATCAAATCCTTTCGGATAAATTGACGGCACTGCAGTCGAATTTTGAAATTCAAAGCAGGCAGAATCAAATCAACTTATTGACCAAGGACAAAAAACTGCAGGAACTTGACCTCAGGAGTCAAAAGATCCAGAAGGCTTTTGTTACGGCGGCGCTGGTGCTGATATTCATCATCGCCTTTGTCATTTACAGGAGTTACCGCAGCAAAGTAAAGACCAACAAGATCCTCGATACGCAAAAAGTACAAATTGAAAAGCTGATGCTGAATATCCTGCCTTCGGAAGTCGCTGTGGAATTGCAGCGCGATGGACGAGCAACACCCAGGTACTATGAACATGTGTCGGTACTTTTTACTGATTTCAAGGGGTTCACGAGGCATGCGGACGCATTATCACCACAGGAGATCGTGTCCGAACTGAATTCCTGTTTTGTTGCATTTGATGACATCATTGAAAAATATAATCTTGAAAAGATCAAAACGATCGGCGATGCATACATGTGCGCGGGTGGCATTCCTACCCCTGATGATATGCACCCCGTTAATATGGTAAGGGCAAGTTTGGAAATTCAGTCTTACATGAAAACGCGGAACGAACAAAGGAAGGAAAACGGCCTGCCGTCGTGGGAACTGCGCATTGGGATTCATGTAGGCCCGGTGGTGGCTGGTGTTGTAGGCAGGAAGAAATATGCGTATGATATCTGGGGCAGTACAGTCAATATTGCCAGCAGGATGGAGAGCAACGGAGAGCCGGGACAGGTCAATATTTCCGCGAGCACCTACGAACTGGTGAAAGAGAAATACGCCTGCACTTATCGCGGCAAAGTATCCGCCAAGAACATCGGAGACATTGATATGTATTTTGTTGAAGGGGAGATTTGAGTTGGAGTCGAGACAAGAAAACATTAGGTTTCAACAAAATTCAAATCTTTTCCGAAGGTCTCTTCGGTGAACCATGCAGCGCTCAACGCAATAGCCATCAAAACAACTCCGGTCACCCAGCCTCCGGTAACATAGCTGCCAAAGAGGTTACGGGTATATTTGAACAGCAGGATGATAAGCGGCAGTGCGCCTCTGACCATATTGGGTATGCTGATAGCTGCTGTTGCCCGCAGATTGGTTCCGAATTGTTCCGCACTCATCGTGATGTAAACAACAGTAAACCCGGTGCCGTAGCCGAGTCCCGCACAAATAAGATAAAAACGCGTAGCATTGCCTCCATGCTGCAAAAAGAATAAAGTGCTGAAGAAGATCGTAATACCATAAAAAATGAACAATGCCTTTTTTCTGCTTTTCAGGTATTGGCTGAGAAGGCCCACAGAGAGATCGCCAAAAGCGATGGCCATGTACAGGTACATAATGGCCTTGCCCGGGTCGATTCCGGGAATACCGAAGGCAGTTCCGAACTGGTCGGAAAAAGTTACCAGCACACCGATGATATACCAGGCCGGCAAGCCGATGAGTATACAGCGTATATAACGAAAGAATCTTTTTTTGTTGGTGAAGAAAAGCAAAAAATTACCGCGCTGTACCTCCGTGGTTTTAATGGTCGTATACATGGTGCTTTCCTGCACGCTGATCCGCAGAAGCAGCAGCACCAGGCCCAATGCGCCGCCGATATAGTAACAGGTGCGCCATGAGAAAAATTCTTTCATAAAAAAAGCAGTGACTGCTCCTAAAATGCCGAAAGCGGCAACCATGGCCGAGGCCACACCTCTTTTTTCTTTGGGCAGTAATTCGCTCACCAGCGTGATGCCGGCGCCAAGTTCACCCGCCAGCCCGACCCCGGCGATAAACCTAAGGATGGCGTATTGCGTCGTGTTGTGAACCATGCCATTAAAAATATTGGCCAGCGAATACAGGAGAATGGATCCAAACAATACGCTCAGCCTCCCTTTCTTATCGCCGAGGATGCCCCAAAGGATGCCGCCCAGCAGCAGTCCCGTCATTTGAATACTGATGATGAATTCTCCTTCGCTGAGTACTTCGGCAGGATTAAGTCCTAATTCGGTGAGGCTTGGTTTGCGGATGATCCCAAACAGCAAGAGGTCATATACGTCTACAAAAAATCCAAGCGCACTTACGATGACGGCTAGTTGAAAAAGGCTTTCGTTCTTTGCTTGCACTGTTGTTGAAAGTTGGTAGTTGATCGATTGCCGTTGGCGGCTCCCTTTTGTCATTTCGATCCGCCGCAGGCGGAGAGAAATCAGCTGTTCAGCGGGCTTGCCTTTTCCGCCGATTCCTCTCCGCCTGCGACGGATCGGAATGACAATACTAAGATAGCCAACGGCCATCAGCAGACGGTCATCTGTAAACTGTCAACTATTGACGGTCATTCTTTCCATCATCAGCTCAAGCATTTTTCCTGATTCCACTTCCGTACTAACCAGGTCGTATAGGGTTACCTGGTCAAGCAATTGATCTACGGTAAACTGGATCATTTGCCAGAGCGAACGGGCTGAGCAATCCACCGAGTTGGTGCAGATTTTCATTGTCCCGGTATGTGATCCGCAATAAGCTGTATTGAACAGTGCGCCGCCCAGTGCTTTGAGTACGTTGTTGATCACAATCTCCCGGGAAGATACCGCCAGCACATAGCCGCCCTTGTAACCAGGCGTGCTGTTGATAAAACCCTTCAGCCTTAGCACGCGGGTAAGTTTGGCTACATAATGACTGCTCAAACCCTCTGCTTCGGCCAATTGAGGAATGCTCATGCCTTCCCTGTCCTGACAGCGGGCAACGCGGATCAGTATTCGCAGACCATATTCTTCCTGGGCGGTGATTTTCATAAAAGATTTTTATTCGGTGGGTAATTGAAGTGGGTCGACCTGGTATTGCTGAACGAAGAGGTTGCGAAGCCTTTCTCTTTCTTCCGGAGATTGCTGCTTACTGCAATTGCTGTTGTAGGCGGCAATCAGGTCATCGGCAATGGCGCCTGCTTCCATTCTTTCGATCTGGTAGCGATGCAGGATGTGCAACAATTGCCCATTTTTAAACAGCGCAATATTGGGGGAAGAAGGTGTCAGCCCGGGCAGGTACTTTTCCCTGAAATGTGCGACGGCATCTTTTTCCATGCCGGCAAAAATCGTGACGAGCTGGTCAGGTACTACATGGTTGAACAAAGACAGTATCGCCCCGGGCCTTCCCACACGGGCCGAACATCCGCACACTGAATTGAGTGCGACCAATACGATCTGGTCGTCATGTCTGTCCAACGCCTTGTCCACTTCATCCACGGTAAGCAATTGCTGAAAACCCGCCCGTACCAGTTCTTCCCGGTAAGGAGCGACTTTGATTTCCGAATAACTGGGGCCCGTATTGCCCAGGAGACTGTTTATGCTGATTTGTGCCATTTGTCTTGTATTATTGTTGTTAAAATTTTAGGTGACAGTTGACGGTTGACAGACATATTAGACCGCTGTCATCTGTAAACTGTTCTCTGTGAACTGTTATCTGTCATCTTACTCCCTACATCATCCCCAACTCCAGCTGTGCCTCTTCCGACATCATACTCTTATTCCAGGATGGCGTCCAGGTCACGGCTACATGTACATCATTAACCCCTTCGATCTCTCTGAGTTTCTGGTCCACCTCGACAGGTAAGGACTGCGCTGCAGGACAACTCGGCGCCGTCAGCGTCATAACGACCTGTACATTATTCAAAGGCAGGATATCTATTTCATATATCAAACCCATGGAATAAATATTCACAGGTATTTCAGGATCAAAGATGGTTTGCAATTTTTCAATGACCTTTTGTTTAAGTGGTTCATTGTCCATGATACTATGCTGCTGCATATTTTAATTTATAAACCAGGGCAAAGTTCTTCATCTGCTTTACCATCGCCAGCAAGCCATTTGAACGGGTTTGCGCCAGGTGTGAAGTCATGCCAATCTCCTGAATGAAATCCAGCCTGGCTTCTATGATTTCGTCCGGGCTATGGCCCGACAAGACCCTGATCAGCATACTGATCAACCCTTTTATGATCATCGCATCGCTTTCTGCTTTATAGAAGACCTTTCCTTCCCTGTAATCCGATACCAGCCAAACAGTGGACTGGCATCCCCTGACCTTGTTGACATCTGTCTTATATTGTTCTTCCAGCGGAGGCAATTTTTTGCCCAGGTCAATGATGTATTCGTATTTGTCATCCCATGAATCAAACAGTGCGAATTCTTCCACAATGTCACGTTCTATCTCTTGTATGGATGCCTTTTCACTCATGGATCAGGATAACATGTTGATGGCTTTCTGCAAGCCTGATATCAGTTCGTCAATCTCTTCCTTTGTATTGTACATGGCCAATGATGCCCTGGTGGTTCCCGGAATACCAAAGCGCCTCATCAGCGGCTCTGCGCAATGATGCCCCGTTCGTACTGCAATACCGCGGTTATCCAGCAAAATGCCGAGGTCCTGGGGATGGATATGCTCAATGACAAAAGAAATCACGCTGATTTTTTCCCTCGCCGTTCCAATGATCTTCAGGCCGGGCAGCTGTTCTAATTGATCTGTAGCGTATGCCAGCAGGGAAGCCTCATGTTTTCTGATCTTTTCCTTTCCCGTCTGCTCTACAAAATCCAATGCCGTTTTCAATGCAATGGTATCTGCAATATTCGGCGTACCGGCTTCGAACTTATAGGGAAGGTCATTGAATGTGGTTTTTTCAAAACTCACTTCTTTGATCATTTCTCCCCCTCCCTGGAAGATGGCCATGGAATCCAGCAGTTCTCTTTTGCCGTACAGTACACCAACGCCTGTAGGTCCGTATATTTTATGCGAAGAAAAAACAACGAAATCACAATCCAGTGCACGCACATCAATGTCGAGATGAACGGAAGACTGGGCTCCATCCACCAAGACCAGGGCGCCGGCCTGGTGAGCAAGGCTGATGATTTTTCCGACCGGGTTCAATGTGCCCAATGCATTAGACACATGCACTATCGACACCAGGCGCGTTTTCGGGCCCAACAATTTTTCGTATTCATCCAACATCAGCTCACCCAGGTCATTGATCGGGATGACCTTTAAGCTGGCTCCTTTTTCTTGGCATAAAACCTGCCAGGGAACGATATTGGAATGGTGTTCCATGGTCGAGATGATGATTTCATCGCCGGCATGTATGTTTTTTCTTCCCCAGGCATAGGCCACCAGGTTGATTCCTTCGGTAGCGCCACGGGTAAAAATAATTTCTTCCCTCGATGCCGCGTTCAGGAAATGCTGCACGGCATCTCGTGTTTCTTCAAAAGCAGCCGTGGCTTCTTCAGCCAGTGTATGGATGCCGCGATGGATGTTTGCGTTGTAATGACTGTAGTAGTGAACGATGGCATCAATGACGGCCTGCGGCTTCTGCGAAGTCGCTGCATTGTCGAGATATACCAGGGGTCTCCCCTTGACCTTTCGCGTAAGCACCGGAAATTGTTCCCTGATGGCATGCACATCCAGGCTAGTTGATATGGTAGCTGCTTCTATCATGCTCTGTCGGTTTCTAAGCGTTGTGAGATCAGTTTTTCAACATAATGGCGAATGGGCATGAGGGTAATATTTTCCAGGACGTCTATGGCAAAGGCTTCCAGCAGTAAGGATTGGGCACTCTCCTTGCTGAGGCCCCTGGAACGCAGGTAGAACAGCGCTTCTTCGTCCAGGCTGCCCACTGTACATCCATGGGAACACTTCACATCATCTGCAAAAATCTCCAGCTGGGGTTTCGCATTGACAGAAGCTGTTTCGGATATCAATATATTCTTATTGGACTGGTAGGCATTTGTTTTTTGGGCATCTTTCCGTACGAAGATCTTTCCGTTAAAGACACCCGTTGCTTCGCCATCCAAAACACCCTTGTACAACTCATTGCTGAAGCAATGCGGTTTTGCATTGTCTACCACGGTATGGTTATCTGCATGGGTTTGGCCTTTCAGGCAATACAGTCCGTATAAATGCGATTCACAGTGCTCTGCATCAAACACTACATTCAGATGGTTCCTGACAATACTGCCGTTCAGGGAAATGACCACGCTATGTGTAAAGCTGCTGCCGGTCTGCCGGATATGGGTGGTGCTGACCTGGCTGCTGGCGTTTGAATCGTTTTGGATTTTATAGTAAATCAGCCTGGCATCCTTTTCCACGATGATTTCAATCACATGATTGGTAAAGCTTTCCTGAGCACCGATAGTAGCAAAGGTTTCGACCA
>DATHGW010000638.1:0-4052 GCA_035317445.1 Puia sp. | reverse complement strand
GCTTGTTGACGAGGGTTATTGGGTGCGGGCCATCAGACGCAACGGTAAATTGCCCTTTTTTATTCCTGCCACAACATTTGAGCGGGTAGAGTGGATCGATGCAGATATCCTGGATATTCCGAAACTTGAAGAAGCCATGGAATCCATGGATGTGGTTATCCATGCAGCGGCGAAAGTTTCATACGCCAAAGAAGAGAAAAAAGAAATTTTCCGGACAAATATTGAGGGTACAGCGAACGTAGTCAATATCGCCCTGGATAAGAAAATAAAAAAACTGATCTACATCAGTTCTGTGGCCGCGCTGGGAAAGTCTGTGCCCGGAGCTACCGTGAACGAAAGAAAACCCTGGGATGAGATCAAAACAGAAACCAACTATGCTGCCAGTAAATACCATGCTGAGATGGAAGTATGGCGGGCGATTGGAGAAGGACTAAACGCCATTATTGTAAATCCCAGCCTGGTGATTGGCTATGGCGATTGGAATAATGGCAGTTGCGCTATTTTCAAATCGGTATTCAATGAATTTCCCTGGTACACCAACGGCGTTGCAGGGTTCGTAGATGTGGAAGATATTGCCAGGTCTGTGCTACTCCTGATGAAAACCGATATCCAGGGTGAAAGATTTTTGCTGAATGGAGAGAACTGGCCATTCAGGCAACTATTTAACAGCATCGCTGATGGGTTTTCCAAAAAGCATCCAGTCTGGGAAGCCAATCCATTCCTGGGCAGCATTGCCTGGAGGCTGGAAAAACTAAAGTGTTTGTTGACAGGCAAAAAATCGCTGCTGACACGTGAAAACGCTAAATCTGCCCAGGGTGTTACTTATTATGAAAATTCAAAAATTCTGCAATATCTGCCGGGATTTCGATTTACACCCTTGCAGGATACCATCCGCTTAGCCTGCCGCGCATACCTGGAAAATGCCCATCCTAAATAAATGGCAAAGTTCTTGTCATATATACTTCTCTATCGGCTTATTCGTTACTATTGATCACATAATCAATATCCATGAAGTTATTTTTTTGCACCTTCTCAGCAATGTTATTTTCCCTCGTGGTTATATCACAACAAAAGAGTTTTGTTGTTAAAGGTGTCGTTATTGATGAAAAGACCAAACAGCCCCTGGCCAATGCCTCGGTGTTTTGCCAGAATACGACCATTGGCACAACGTCCAATAATGAAGGCGCTTTCTTCCTGAGGCTGTCAAGTGGAGGGTACGACCTGGTCGTCTCCTATACCAGTTATGAAACCAGGCTCATGCGCATCAGCAATGGAAACAAGGAAAATGATTCCCTGGTCATTGAATTGAAACAGCAGGATAAAAGCATGACGGAAGTAGTGGTAGCCGGCAGTGCCGAAGTAGCAGATGGCTGGAACAAATACGGACAATTCTTCCTGAATAATTTTATCGGCACTACGCCCAATGCCACAGATTGCAATATCGAAAACAAGGATGCGTTAAAATTCTATTTTTATAAAAAAAGAAATAAGCTGAAGGTCAAATCAAAAGATGACCTCATCATCACCAACAACGCGCTGGGCTATAAAATAAAATACCAGCTGGATTCTTTTGTATATGATTACAACAGCAGCATCAGCAGTTATACCGGCTATCCGCTTTTTGAAACACTGACCGGAACTCCTGAACAGGAACAATACTGGAAGAAGAACCGTTTCAGATCTTATATCGGATCCCGTCTGCATTTTATGAGGAGCTGGTACGATAGCACACTGAAGGATGAAGGCTATGAGCTGGAATTGCTGGATCCCGACAACAACGATAAGGCAACGGCACTGGACAATCCGTACAACAGTGATATTTATAATGTGGATAGTGGTGACGCGATCATTAACGTCAAAGGACGGCTTAGGGTCACATACAAGGGACAGGTGCCAAATGCGAAATATCTTGCCATTAATAAATTCCCTTCCAGTGCAAAATTCCAGATCTCTGCATTGGATGTGCCGGATGGATTTGAAATTGAGGAGAACGGATATTTCTACGACCAGGCTGAAGTGACCAATATCGGATATTGGGCCTGGAAGAAATTAGCTGAACTGTTACCTTATGATTATAATCCGGAATGAGACAGCTAACCCATTACCTTCTTCCACAATTCCGGGATTCGCTTTACCCAAACAAGTTCTCTTTTCTTTTCTGCAGCCTCTTCAGCCGGCGAGCCAAAATAGGTTTTACCTGTTTCCAGGTTGGTGATGATGCCGCTCTGGGCATATACGGTCACATGATCGGCAATCGCCAGCGTTTTACTCACGCCTACCTGTCCCCATAAGATCACCCCATTACCGATATCCACTGCGCCCGCGATGCCTACCTGCGCTGCGATCAGACAATTGTTTCCCATAGTCGTATCATGACCGATGTGAATCATGTTGTCCAATTTGCTGCCACGGCCAATGCGCGTATCGTGTGTAACCCCCCTGTCGATGGTGCAGCCAGCGCCAATTTCGACATCGTCTTCAATGATCACCTGACCGCAACTCAACATCTTCCTGTACCATACATCCCTGTCTTTTTTTGTATTGTAATAAAAGGCATCAGATCCGATAACCGTTCCTGCCTGTATGATCACCCGATCTCCGATGATACAATGATCGAGGATCGTAACATTGGGGTGAATGACACAATGGCTGCCGATCCGCACATGGTGGCCTATGAATGCACCGGGATAAATATATGTGCCTTCACCGATCAGGGCAGTATCGCTGATGTTCTTTGAGGCCGGTTCAAAAGGACGAAAATATTTTACGATGTTCAGATAGGCCTCGAAGGGCTGATCGACCACCAGCAAGGCTTTTCCAGGCGGACAGTCCACCGTTTTGTTGATGATGATAAAACTCGCGGCAGACTGAAAGCACTTATTATAGTATTTGGGATGATCCACGAAAACAATATCCCCAGCTTCTACTTTGTGAATTTCATTGATACCGGTGGCAAGCCCCTCCTTATTGCCAATCAGCAAAGCGCCTAGAAAATCAGCCATCCATTGAATGGCAATGGGCGAAGAAAATTTCATGTTTGAAAATTTTTGTAAACCTACATCAAAATTATCCATAGAAATAGAGGGCGCGTCGCCTAGTCAAAGACCGGCTTGCCGGAGCCCCGCGTCGAACTTATTCACAGATGTGGGGTAAAACCCGGGTTTTTGGACCTGTCGTCCAATTAATTTATACACCTTTTTTGGATGCCTCCCGATCGGCAAAACCGTCCGTTTTTTTCCCTGAACAAGAAAATTATTTTCGATTGAAAAACAGCAATAAAAAAGGCTGTCGCCGGAAGACCAGTATTCATCTATGTTTTAAAAGGTTTGAAAAATCAGTAAAGAGCAGATGGACGGCGATACAATTTTTTTGCCGGCCACTTAACCGCTTTACAGACTGCGGGATTTACTGCCGCTTTTCCACAACCTGCCCGGAATGTGCATAAAATTTATTGGAAAATTTTTTTAGTTAGAGAAAATTATTTTTAATATTGTGTAGGGAAATTTATTTCCCTGTACTTACTAACCCATCCAAATAATAAGAAGTCCCGCCGAATTGCGGGACTTTTTATTGGTTGTAAGCATCCGGATCAGTTCATTTTCCCAGCAACCATCGCTTAATTTCTTCCGTGCATAACTACTTTTTCGCATACAAACCCTTTCAGGTACTATCCCGGTTTTCTACAGCGGATGGCAGGCAAACCTTAAAGGATTTTTTCACTGTACCCGAAGATGTTTATCCTGTCGGGCGGCTGGATTATGATAGCGAGGGCCTGCTGATCCTGAGCAACGATGCGTTACTGAACAATCAATTGCTTCACCCGGATTTTGCCCACGAAAGAGAATACCGTGTGCAGGTGGAGGGAATTGCCGGACCGGAGGCCATCGCGCGATTGGAATCGGGCCCCCGGATTTCCATCGAAGGCAAGCCATATAAAACCAGGCCATGCAAGGCAGGTATCCTGTTACCCGCGCCTCAGGTTCCTGAAAGAAATCCGCCGATCCGTTTCCGGAAAAATATTCCCACCAGTTGGATCAGCCTGGTATTGACAG
>DATHGW010000637.1:0-3590 GCA_035317445.1 Puia sp. | reverse complement strand
CATTGCGTGATCTGTGGAATGGGACCAGAACAGGAAAATTTGCAGTCGCTGATTAATCAGCTGCACCTGGGGAATCACGTTAGGCTTATTGGTGAAAAGCCTCACTCTGAAGTGCTGGCGCTGATGCAGCGATCCCGGATTTTATTGCATCCTTCCTCATACGAGGGCTATAGCACGGTTTGTCTGGAAGCCTTATATGCGGGAGCACAAGTGATCAGTTTCTGCAATCCTAAAGAATCATGGATCCGGCATTGGCATATCGTCATCAGCCAGGAAGATATGATCCATGTGGCGACGGATACACTATCCGACCAGGATACCGGTCACCAACCCATCCTGGTGTATTCGATGGAACAACAGGCCGGGGCCGTCATGGATTTGTATGATTATAAAGAGGAAGCAATCGTTTGAATTTTTTTCGCAATGGCCTCAAAAGACAGTGCAGATTGAAATTGGGCTAGTGTTCTTTTTCTGTATACCGAGCGATCGATATAAATCGTTTGAACGAGGCAGCCCAGCAGGTCTTCCGGATTGCCTTTTTCATATAGCAATCCACAGGCGCCCTGGTTCGTCATTACCCGGAACGAATCGATATTGGTCAGCACAGGAATACAACCGCAAGACATGGCTTCACAAACTGCGGTTCCGCTGCCTTCGTAATGTGAACCTGAAACAATGAAATCCGCGCTATTGTACCAATATTGCATTTCGCAATGGGCCATCCTGCCAACCTGGATGATCTGATGTTTATTTTCCTCGGGAATGAGGCCACGAACCGCCGACAGCAATTCCTTCGTATGATAGATCATATATAATCGTGCCGATGGATGGAATTCAAGGAACCGCACAAATGCTTTTATTACCGTAACAGGATCTTTGTTGGCATCCAATCTTCCTACCCATAGATAAACCGGGCTGCCTGACGCTTTTGTAGCAGATCTCGCTTCAGATCGCTCCATGGGACGAAAGACAGAAGATACTTCCATCACTTCATGTATTTTTTTCTCAGAAGACAGGTTTCCATTTTTTACCCAGCTTTCTCCCGTCATGCGTGAGGCAAACAAATAAGCATTGATGCATTGGTCTGCCCAGCGCTGCCAGTATTTTTTTAATCCGCCGAATGGCTTCTCCGCATGATTTTGAGCAATGATCTTTATTTTTCCCGGCAGTTGTAAGCGCAACAGGATAAGTTGCAACGGGAAATGCAACCCGTTTACCATCACGATATCCGGATCCAAACTCGCGATGAACCGGTGAAGGCGCCAGGGGAAGTACAATTTCTTCTTTCCATAATTCACGAAATGATATTGAATGCCCTCATGCGAAATCTTTCCTTCGAAATTAATTTGTTCCACCCTGATGACCTCGTGTTCCCTGCTGATCTGCTTCCAGGACCCCGTATAGATCCTGACCCTGCGGAACCAGTCCTCCGGGTTGTCTATATCGCCACTGTATTGATAGCTCAGAGAAACAAATTTCATGTATTGTTCAATTGGTGAATGGGAAATGTAATGCGCTATGATGCTTCCTGATCTCATCCATCAGTTCAGGCAAATGGCCCTGGACATATTTATAGGACCCGTTGATATCGATCATACCAAAATCCTTCACAGGATATCGGGCTTCCATTATAGGACCAATCAATTCCTCGTCAAATAACCTGATCATGCCATTTTGTATGATCAATAAAATGTCGCCGGGGTTGAGCGCATAAAATGCATCCCAACCGGATACAACCGGATTTTTTTTCGCGATGACTATGTCGGCCATCATGCCGGGTTTGATTGCTCCGCGACCGGTCAATCCCCAAACCGAAGCGGGCTCATCAGTAAGCATGTGAAACAGGGTTTCATCACTCACCAGCTTTGAGGCTCGTGCGGCACGAAGGTGTTCCCAGGCATTCCAGGGCGCGGTTAACGTGGAGTCGGTGCCAAAAATGATCCTCGTATATTTATTCAGACGATCTACGGGCGCGGTTTGATTCAATAAGAAATAGTTAGAAGCCGGGCACCAGACCAAACATTTAAAAGCAGATGCCTGCTTTTCCTGCATGGCTACAGCATGTATTCCGATCAGCTCCCGGTCAAATAAATTATACTGAATGAGCTGGTCAATTTCTTTCGTGGCTTCCTCATTCGTGCCCTCGCCAACATGAACCGCATAGGGCTGTTTTTTGAAACCGGGCCGGTTGATCTTCCATTTCCAGTTTTTTTCAAATTTTACCGAATGAAGATTGTTAGCTGGTTGAATGACCTGGATGACATGATCTCTGATGTGCAGCTTTTGGCCATGATTGACGACAGTAGTAAATCCGTTAAGCAGGTTTTTATAGATTCCCCAGCTGATCCTCAATGCAAGGGGAATGTTGAGGATTTCATTGATCTGGTCCTTGTGTTCCTTATGAAGCTGCCGGCCCCATTCCTCGTAACTGTGGTAAATGGTATTGCCAAGCTGTTGGAAGAGGTTAAAGTCGAGGTGATCATGTGAATTGATCAGTCCGGGAAAAGCGATAGCCTGGTTGAATATAAGCCCGGCCGTTTTCCCTTCAGCCGCTTTGGATGTCGCCGAATGTTCAACAGTGCGTATACCATCCTGATCGAAAAGGATATCGTGCAATCCTTCGCGGCCAATCACGCTAAGATTTCGCAGCAGCATATATCTTTTTTAGATGCATGCCATATACGATCGGCACGCCTTTGAATTGTTCGAAAACATGCAATGCATTCTTTTTTGCATAATAGGATTTTGTGCTTTCATCAATGCTTCGCTCCGTAAAATGCATTTCTCTCATCTCCAGTTGAGCGGCTAATTCGCGGATCGATGCAACCGGATGAATAAAATTCCTGACTGCCATCAATTTATTGCCGTGACGGAAGGTTCTGTTGCTCCCTTTTGCCAGGGCTACAGGATGATAGTCAGTCAAAAGGATCTCGCCGCCGGGCTTCAGGATCCGTGACCATTCCCGCAGCACATCGTCCAAATGATCCATATGCGCCAGGACTAGTGTTGAAATGACCAGGTCGGTTGAATTGGTCCTCGTTTCGCGCAATGAATGGCCGGACAAATGATGGGTGTTTGCCCCGGGGAATTTCGCCTGCAGCCTGGATAGCATGCCTTCAGAAACATCATACCCGGTAATCTGCAGCGGATTTTTGTCCAGCAGGGTTTTCCAATGTCTGCCCGTGCCGCAGCCAACATCAACAATACGGGCACCGCGAAGGTCGATGAATTTGATCAGGTCGCTGAAAACGGCCTCATCCAGTGCCAATACTAAATTGCCGGTCTGCTGGTCGTAATCAGCCGACCAAAGATCATAAGCTGGTTCAGGATCTTTTAGTTCAGGCAAAGCCGGAAATTTCTTCGAAAAATATCGCTTAAATGTTGAGAATGGCTGCATGCGGAAAAATTTGATGGCAGTTTGGAGTCGGGAGTCAAAGGGCTTGTCATTCCGAGCGGAGCGAGGAATCAGCCATAAGGCGGGTTACCTCATGTCGTCGATTCCTCGCTCCGCTCGGAATGACAAGGCCCCTTAACTTCACCCTTCCACAATACGCAAAAAAACCACATTGGTTTCCAGGCAACCCTTTGTC
>DATHGW010000636.1:0-5543 GCA_035317445.1 Puia sp. | reverse complement strand
AAAAAGAAATTCTCGAACATAGGTTGAATATAAACCGGCGCCGGTTTTTGTCGAGATTGGGTTGGGGAATCGGCAGTGTCGCGTTGGGTTCATTGCTTATCCCTGATTTATTCCGCGGCAATGCTGAGGATAACATCATTTCACAGTTGCCCCATTTTGCACCGAGGGCCAAAAGAATTATTTATTTATTCCAGAACGGGGCGCCTTCACAACTCGATCTCTTCGACTACAAACCATTACTGCAAAAAATGCAGGGGGAAGATCTTCCCGCATCGATACGAGGGGGCCAGCGATTGACCGGTATGACGGCCGACCAGAAAAAATTTCCATTGGCAGGCACTGTATTTCAGTTCAATCAATATGGGCAATCACGTGCATGGTTAAGTGAACTTATGCCCCATACGGCAAAGGTTGTGGATGATTTGTGTTTTGTGAAAAGTATGTTCACGGAAGCCATCAATCATGACCCGGCGCTGACATTTTTCCAAACAGGCGCGCAACAGGGAAATCGCCCGAGCATGGGCTCCTGGTTAAGCTATGGCCTGGGAAGTGAAAACAAGAATCTTCCCTCGTTCTGTGTGTTGTTGTCAAAAGGAAAGGGAAACGGGCAGGGAGTATATTCAAAATTATGGTCTAATGGATTCCTTGATTCCATTTACCAGGGCGTGCAATTCAGCAGCGGCGAAAATCCTGTATTATATCTGCAGGATCCTGAAAGCATGAATCGTTTGGACAGAAGAAAAATGCTTGATAAGCTCGCTGAATTAAATGAGGCATCGTTCAAAGATTTTGGCGATCCGGAGATCAATACCAAAATCCAGCAATATGAAATGGCCTATCGCATGCAGGCGATGGTTCCTGAAATAACGGATTTGTCCAAAGAACCTGAAGGCACGATCAAAATGTACGGACCGGATTGTTTAGTACCCGGCACATTTGCTGCAAACTGCTTGCTTGCCAGAAAATTATCAGAAAGCGGAGTGCGGTTTGTTCAGCTGTATCACCAGGGATGGGATGGCCACAATAATTTACCTGCTGAAATAAAAGGGCAATGCAAGGATGCGGATCAGGCATCTGCGGCATTGGTAACTGATCTTAAGCAAAGAGGATTACTCGATGAAACACTGGTGATTTGGGGAGGGGAATTTGGAAGAACGAATTATTGCCAGGGAACATTAACCAAAGAAAATTACGGCAGGGATCATCACCCTCGATGCTTCACCATTTGGATGGCCGGAGGCGGAGTAAAGCCGGGCGTATATGGAGAAACTGATGATTTTGGATATAACATTACAAAAGATCCGGTGCATGTGCATGATTTGCACGCAACCGTTCTTTATCTCATGGGACTGGATCATGAAAAGCTTATTTTTAAACACCAGGGCCGTCGTTATCGTTTGACGGATGTTGCAGGCAAAGTAGTAAACGGTTTATTGGCTTGAGTTCAATTTTAATTCCTTTATTATGAACAGAAGAAAATTTCTATTGGAATCATCACTTGCCACCGGTGGGCTTTTATATATTCCTTCTTTGCTTCACGCAAAAAAAAACGGCGACCTGGTTCTCGGGCACAACAATAAAAAATACAGGATCAATACAGACTGGGGAAAATTGGATTTTCAGAGATATCCCGTAAAAGATTGCCATGAAATGGTACAGGACAGTAAGGGACGAATCCTCCTGCTTACCAATGAGACAAAAAATAATGTCATCATCTACGATAAGAAGGGAAAGCTCATTGAGACATGGGGAAATGAATATCCGGGTGCCCATGGGCTTACCTTGTTCAATGAAAATGGGGAGGAAGTATTATTTATTTGTGATAACAACAGGCACCAGGTCATCAAAACAACCTTGGAAGGAAGAGTATTACTGGTTCTGGATTATCCGAAAGAAACGGGCCAGTATACAAAGCCCGAAGAATATATACCAACAGAAACAGCCATTGCCTCGAATGGAGATATCTATGTCGCCGACGGATACGGAAAAGATTTTGTCATTCAATATGATGCCAAAGGAAATTATATCCGGCATTTTGGGGGACGAGGCGATAAGGATGAAAATTTGTTGAATGCACATGGTATATGCATTGATAGCCGTAATAAAAATAATATTTCGTTGATCGTTACATCGCGCCAGCAAAATGCATTCAAGCGGTATACCCTGGAGGGAAAATATTTGAATACGGTCGCACTTCCCGGCGCATGGGTATGTCGACCTGTTATCAATGGGGATTATTTGTATAGCGCCGTTCTGCAGAGCAATTCTAAAATAAACCAGCAGTCGGGGTTTGTAACCATCCTGGACAAAAATTTTAAAGTTGTGTCAAATCTGGCCGGTACTGATCCGATATATAGCGGTGACAAGCCAGCGGAAATGTCCCAGACAAATAATGTATTCTGCTATCCACACGATGTGTGTATCGATGATGAACAAAACATGTATGTGGCGCAATGGAACTCCGGTCATGTTTATCCGTATAAATTAGAGCCCGTTGTTTGATCCTTGATAAGCCGTAATTTCATGAATCGATGAATTTTTTAAAAAACCTTGCATTTAGTTTAACGATTGCTGCAAATTGTCTTCTTGGTTTTCTTTTGATCTTTTACGATCGCTTCGTTGTTCCCTCATGGTTACAGGTCATAGGACGCATGCATCCTTTATTCCTGCATTTCCCGATCGTATTGCTCGTACTATATGTTTGCTGGGTGCTGGGTGCCCCAAAATATAAACTATCTCCTCCTGAGTTGACACAAGAGATCAGTAAAGGGTTGTTATTAGCTGCAGCATTTACCTCCGTCACAACCGCGTTGATGGGAATATTTTTGTCAAAAGAAGCAGGATATAACCAGGAGTCTTTGCAATTGCACAAATGGAGCGGTGTTTCTATCAGCTGGCTGACCTTATTATGGTATTGTTTTTATTCCCGGTTGAACAAGATAAAATTAGTGCCCATCACTGCGCTAGCAAGCCTGGTGGTCATCGTGTTCGTGGGACATGAAGGGGCCAGTATAACGCACGGCGACAATTTTTTACTGGCTCCCATCACGCCAGAACAAAAACAAAAAAAACCATCCTTTGCTGAAGCAGTCGTTTTTACCGATATGGTCAAACCGATCCTTGACGCCAAATGCATGAGTTGTCATAACAGCAAAAAGGCTAAAGGTGAGTTGATCATGGAAACGAAGCAATCATTGTTAAAAGGAGGAAGAGACGGGCAACTTTGGGATACGACGAAAGCTGATTTCGGTTTGTTGTTCCAGCGGATTCATTTGCCGTTGACGCAAAAAAAACATATGCCTCCTGACGGCAAGGAACAGTTGACGGACCAGGAGATGGTGATATTATATAGTTGGGTGAAACGGGGAGCGGATTTTAAATTGAAGGTTAAAGATCTCTCACAGACCGATACGCTGAAATCAATTGCTGAGAATATTTTTAAAACCGGAGATGCGGACGAGATATATGATTTTGAAGCAGCCGATGAAAAAACAGTTGGCCGGTTGAATACAAATTACCGCGCAGTGTATCGTTTGGCCAGGGAGTCGCCGGCCTTGGCCGTAGAGTTTTATGGCGCCTTTTTTTTTAAGACTGACCAATTAAAAGACCTGCTGCCAATAAAAACCCAAATTGTTTCATTGAGCCTGAATAAAATGCCTGTAACAGATGCAGACCTGCAGACGGTGGCACAATTCATCAACCTCCGTAACCTTAATCTATCATTTACAAACATTTCAGGAGCGGGTCTATCCTATTTGTCAACATTAACTCATTTGAAAAATCTTTCTTTATCGAATACCAGTGTGAAAGGCAGTGATATCGATAGACTTGCTTCATTAAAAGAACTTCGTCATTTATATGTATGGAATACGTCGGTCGCAGAGACAGATGCAAAGTCAGTCAAACAAAATCAACCGGATCTTCATATTGATTTTGGAATGAGGACAGATACTTTGCTGACGAAATTAAATCCTCCCATTTTGAAAAATGAAGAGACGATCATCGATACACCTGTTTCTTTGAAATTAAAACATTATGTACCCGGCATCACGATCCGTTATACTTTAGACGGATCAGATCCGGACAGCCTTCATTCTCCTGTTTATGAAAACAATGTTAAATTATCAAAACAGGTATTGGTCAAGGCCAAAGCTTTTAAGTCTGGCTGGCTGGCAAGTGATTTGTTAGCATATCAATTTTATCACGCAACTTTCAAGCCCGATACAATCATATTGTTGCAACCCGCAGATTCACTTTACAAGGGGAAGGGAAGTAAAACATTGTATAACGGTGAAAAGGGCGATTTTAATTTGCGAAGCGGCAAATGGCTGGGTTTCCGTAAGAATCCGATGGAATGTCTATTGGTATTTTCAAAACCTGTTAATGCAAGTAGTGTCACGATCGGTTCTATCGTTGACAGAAATGGTTCAGTCCTTCCGCCTAAAACTATTGAATTATGGGGCGGCGGGGATTCAAAGAATTTAAAATTGCTTACACGAATGACCCCTCAGCAGCCGACCACTTCCCAACCAGGATCCTTAGTACCTTTTGAATGTAAATTCAAAACAACAGATGTGAAATATATCAGGTTGATCGTGCATCCTTTTCCAACGCTCCCCAAAGAGGTTCAGACAAAGACAAATAAAAAAGGATGGTTTTTTGTTGATGAGTTATTTGTGAACTAGAAATTATTTTAGTGCGGTCAAATCCACTTTTAAACCGGTCATATGTTCTAAGGAGGCTGCAAATTCCGACTGCATGGTAAGCGGCATGTGTTTAATCCGGGCCATGAAATGGTTGGCACCAGGCATTATGAATGTCCTGGAGTTAACGCTGTTATTGAACGCGATTTTACAGGCGGTCCAGGTGTCTCTGCCCCCATAGATATATACAATGTCATTTCCAGTTTCGGACAGCCAGGCAATTACCTTTTTCTCGAACTCCGGATCAAAAGGTTTGCGGGGAACAGCAGCCGGCAAAAATGCTGCTGACGCATTTGGACCCTTGAGGTAATGCAGATAGTTTTTAAATGGCCGCAGATTGTATTTATAATAACCTGTCTGGTAAGTCATATAATAGTGAGGCACGAATGGATCCACTCCGTTTTCGTCAGAAAGCAATAGTGAGAACAAGGAAAAATCACCGCCGAACACAGCCATCACATGGTTATAATAATCGTTAAGATTGCTGTTGACCGGTATATCATTAGGATTAATATCACTGATTTGCCAGAACGCGAAGGGATATTCCATGATGGCATATTCCAATGCTGCGCCCAATCCCCCCACAGCTTTGTAATGCAGTTGTTTTACAGAAAGGGGCAGTCTTTCCAAAACCTCCTTCTCATGTTGTAACATGAAAACCTGAACGTTTCTAATGCGTCTCACACACGCGATACCTCCGGCAGTATCCAAAAAGTCATATATCCTTTTATCTTCAATATCGTTGGGCAGGGGTGCTACGTAAGCCACTGTCGCATCCACGTCGCGAGGGAAAAAATATTTGTAGACCAAAGCGGTCTCACCTCCTCTGCTGATGCCTGT
>DATHGW010000635.1:0-7639 GCA_035317445.1 Puia sp. | reverse complement strand
CAAGGGAATAGATCATATGCCAGGAATTTTTGCGGCCGGTAGGATCCTGGGCATTCGCATTAAAAAAACTGAGAAATAATAAAACTGCAAGAAGGTTTTTCAATTTAATTGGTTTTGAGATAAATTAAAGGAGTTAAATGCACGACAATATAATCGGAAAATAGGTTGTTTGCAAGTGGGCATGAAGGTATACGTGGAAACCTATACGCGAAAGCAACTTTTTTGCTGAAGGTCACATACCTCACCTGGATATGTTCCGCCCACTAAAATAGAAGCTGGTTAGGTCCTCTATAGGCTCTGGAAAAGCATTTCAATAGCTGCCTGCATTCCGAATGCATCCTCTATGCTACCTCTTTGGTACCTCTTTGGGTCCTCTTTGGTACCTCATTGCCTCCTCGGATTCCGAGGACCCAAAGAGGTACCAAAGAGGATCCAAAGAGGAGGCAAAGAGGTCAATCCGAGGAGAAACTGTCGTTCGTCCCAGGTTTTCGAGAAGCCCGTCCCAAGTTTTATCGAAGACCGTCACATTTTGAAAGAACGGGGCGGCAGCTGATATACTTTTGCTTTATCGGTCACAAACCGTTCAATTATGAAAAATAAAGATTTCGCGGGAACCAAAATCATTTCGATGATCAAAGGAGGTGAAGGTTGTGGCCTTATGCGATATAATACATTAAAAGTAGTTTTAAAGCTGCCCTTTTGTAATTGCATTATCTTCATTAACAAAGTATTAATATGATAACCGGCATAAGAAAAGTCATAGGATTATTGATCGCGGTCTTGTTGGTTGATCTGGCAAGCGCACAGGATGTTATGGAAATAACAACCGACGTGTGTGTTTTTCAGCTTGATAAAACCAATGGTAATCTTGTGGGATTGCATTGGAAAAATCCTGATGAGGAAATAATCAAGGAAAGCCGGCTGGGAGAGAATTTCCGTATCCTGTTGCCTTTGCAGGATTATGAAGCCAATTATTTTATCAGCACAAATCAAAAGGCCAGGTTTGAAAAATTAAAAAATGGGATCATCTGCCATTACGACAAATTGATCAATGAACGTCAAACCGTGGATATACAAGTTGATTATAAAATAGAAAGTAAAAATGGGCAATTACTATTTTCTATTACCGTCAATAATACTACCGATCAGCCGTTAGCGGAAGTCTATTATGGAATCATTGGTGGACAGAAGGGTCTGCGAAACCGTTCCGATAACCGGACGTTGATTCCCGGTGGAACCTCGAATAATGATGCAGATATGTTCACCCGCTTTTCAGGAGGAGGTTATGGGGGAGGTAATCTTGGCATTACCTATTCTGCTGGGGGATTTACTTACCCGAGTTGGAATATGAGCATGAGCTGGATGGAGGTTTTCAACATCAGGGAAAACATCGGGATGTATTATGCTCAGCAGGATTCGCTCATCCGAAAAACTACTTTCTATTATGAATTACGTCCTTCAGAAAAGGGCAATGTAATAGGGGAGGACAACTGGCCAACGGAAAAGGATGTCCCAGATGGAACACCCATCGGGATTACCATGGGATGGCTCAACACGCCTTATACAAAAAAAGGTTCTTTTTCTTCGGCTCCGGTTGTGCTTCAATTACACCAGGGCGATTGGCATGAGGGAAGCCATATTTACCGCCAATGGTTTGACCAGTATTATCATGTAAAACGCCAACCTACATGGCTTCGCAATGAAATGGCCTGGCAGAGTATTATCATGTCCAATGGCGAAGACGTCATTAAATATAAGTTTAAAGAATTACCCAAACTGGCTGCTGATGCAAAGAAATACGGTGTTACAACATTCGAAATTTTAGGATGGGATAAAGGTGGAATCGATCGCGGATACCCTGAATACGAACCGGACCCAAGACTTGGAACAAAAGAAGATTTCAAAAATGCATTAAGCAACATTAAAAAATCAGGAGTACATCCGCTCATCTTTGCAAACATTCAATGGGTTGATACGGATATTCCATTGTACCATGATAAACTAAAAAAATATGAAACAAAGGGACGTTGGACGGATGATCTGGCTCTTTCAGGATGGGGCGAAGGAACGATCAGTGCACGTCTTGGAATTAGCAGGCATAATATGACGCAAATGACACCGTCATACCCGGAAGTAAACAAACTGCTGATGGATTATTTCCTTGATTTGGTAAAATCGGGAGCCGATGGTTTTCAATTTGACAAAATTTCTTCCCTTGACGTTGATTTTAATCCCTTGCTGAAGTTAAGCCCCGACAGGGCTATGCCACAGGCGGTTTTTGATATGTTAGGACAAGTACTGAAGGAAGGAAGAAAAATTAACCCCCAACTGGCTATCGCATCTGAAGTCATTTGGGATCGTGCGTTTCAATTTGTGGATGTATCCTATCTGCGGATGAACGATATAGATATGCATCCTGCATTAAAGTATACTTTTCCCGAGTGGACGTCCACCATATTTGCAGAAAATCCGTTCGATTTCAACATCATGAATAATGGCATGCGATACGGCCTGGTATGGGCTATGGCTCCCAGGCATTATAATGCTTCTCTTGACGAGGCTTTAACTCAGCCGTTATCGAAATATGTTGGAGAGCTGATCCGGATCCGAAAGAAACATGCGGACATGCTGTTTACCGGCCGTTTTATGGACACCCTTGGAGCAACGGTAAAATGCGGAAGAAATTCAAGGTTTTCTGTTTTTGAACCGATGAATGAAAAAACAACGAAGGCCGTAGTAGTTGTTAATTTCGACAATAAAGAAGATGACGTAGAAGTGAATATTGAAAACGTAAAGGCTGGGAAAGTAGAAATCTGTATTCCATTTCAAAGCGACCGGATAATGCAGTTGCCTGCAAAAATTAAGGTGCCTGCAAGAACTTGTGCAGTAGTGGTTCAAATCGGTGAATAATGCCCAGCCAATAAAAAACGGCATGAAGTCATGCCGTTTTCTGAATAAAGATGTCCTGAAAAAAGAAATTACTTTTTCGTCGCTGCGTTAATGGGTGCCCTGTCCAGGAATTGAACCACGTGGTCAACTTTATCATTAGCATCAAAGTGCATGGCGGTATGGATCCATTGGGCCATTCTCTTTCCTGTTTTGTATTTAGCCTGCGTAAGATACCAGCCCAATACCCAATTCCCGGCTAAATGTTCCGGCTGCTGAGGCTGGTTCACTTTAACAGAGAGCCAGATGTCCTTGCTGAAGCTGATGGAATCAATTACATCACCCCTTCTCTTTTTCCAATAGGCTGTGATGGCGGCTTTTCCCGCCAGGCTGTCTCCGTTATTCCAAACGTAGACGGCATTGTCAGCGAAACTATTCATCCAGGCATCTATATTGCCGGATGAAAGGGATGCATTTCCCGCTTTTCCAATATCCACATACTTCTCGGCACCAATTTCTGTGGGCAGTGGTTTAGCTGGAGCGGCAACCGCAGAATCAGTTGTTGCTGCTTTGTCTTCGGTCTTTGGATTCGAACAGGCAAAGAATAAAGAAATGGCAATCGCCATCGCAATCGTTTTTTTCATGTTTGAAATTTTTAAAGGTTAAAAATGTGCAGGGTAAAGAAAGGTGGGCTTACGGCGGGTAGAATTCAGAATAAATATAGGAATTAAAGGTATGATCAAAAGAATTATTTATAATGACCCTCTGTACACTTCACTGTTATACAATTCCATCCATCTTTCAGGGTAAGCGACCGGCTCCCAGCCAAATTGTTTGTACAATCCATGTGCATCTGCTGTTGATAAAATCCATCTTCTCATACACTGCAGTTCCGGATACGCCATGATGGTTTGCATGAGCCATTTAGAGAGGCCCTGCCCCCGAAAATATGGTAACACATATACATCGCCAAGATAGGCTACGCTTGAAAAGTCAGAAATGACCCTGGCATACCCAATCTGCTGTGCTTCAGAATAAAGTCCAAAATTCAGCGAATGATTGACGGCCATCTCAACCCTGCTAAAAGGAATATTCAAACACCAGTAAGCCTGGGTCGAAAGAAATTCATGTATTGCTTTTATGTCCAGTCTTGCTTTCTCTGTGGAAATACAAAAACCATTGTGGTAAAATTCCCGGTAGTCCAAGTGCTCTTATTTTGTATGCAGGAATTACTTGGTGCCTGTGTCTTATTCAAAAATTAAATTTCCTTCCAATATGATAACCGCGCGGCTGGTTAGTAAAACTTTTTCGTGCTGCAGCGCTATGTTCATATAACCCGTCCGGCTGGATGACTGGAAAGCTTTCATTTTTTTCTTGTTCAGTTTCTCACCCCAATATTTTGCCAGGAAAGTTTGCACGCCACCGGTTACCGGGTCTTCATTGGTACCGGCCCAGGGCCAGAAAAACCGGTAATGGTAGTCATATCCGTTATCCACTGCCGGAGCAGTTACCAATACGCCCCGGATACCATCATGGGAAGGTATCAACGCGTTAAAATCCGGATTCAGGTCTGCCAGCACCTGAGGGCTACTGATTTCCAGCATCATAACTTTATTTTGGGGACTGAATACCGTGTTGCTGACGGTTGTCAGTCCCAAAGCTTTCAACATGGCAGCTGGTGCAGACGCTGCTTCCGTTTCATACACAGGAAATTCCATAGTTATCTCCTCGCCATGCTTCGTGGCGACCAATTCCAGATTTTCAATGGTAATAAAATGAATTTTGTCTGCACCGGTATCTTTAAACAACACTTTAGCAGATGCCAGTGTAGCATGACCACATAAAGGAATTTCCATTTTTGGAGAAAAATACCGGATCTTATACGAAGCCGTTTTTCCAACCTGTTTCAGAAATGCCGTTTCTGAAAGGCCAAGCTCCTTTGCGATAAGCTGCATATTATCTTCACTGATTTCATGTTCAGGAAAGCAAACTCCGGCGGGATTGCCTTTGAAATATTCATTGGTAAATGAGTCGACAATATATGTTTTCATACGCTCTGTTTTGAAAAGTCCCGTTTAAGACAAATTTCCCGCAAAATATATTACCAGCACAGATACAATTTTAGTATTTTTGGCCAGTACAGTTTAGCTATGAAGAAAAAAACAAAGAGCGGAGAGTTGCTTTATTTAAAAATTGCTAATAGCCTGGAACAACAGATCAATAACGATACGTTGAAAGTGGGCGACAAACTTCCGTCCATCCGGATGATTTGCCGCCAGCATGGCGTGAGCATGAGTACCGCTCAATTCGCTTATTACGAGCTGGAGGCAAGATCGTTGATAGAACCAAGGCCGCAATCCGGTTTTTATGTAAGCAATTCTTTCAGAAAAAAACTGGCCATGCCCGGGTTAAGCAGGCCGGAAAACAAACCTGCAGCAAAAACAGTCACGGATATTATTGAGAACTCTTTTAATGATGCCGGAGAAAATAATTTTACCATATTTTCCCGGGGCGTTCCGGCCACACAATTATTGCCGATTGCTAAATTGAACAAAGGCATGCTGCAGGCAGTAAGGTCCCTTCCCGGCGGAGGAACAACATACGAGCCATTACAGGGTAATGAAAAACTGCGCTCACAGGTTGCCAAATGGTCGTTTAGCTGGAAAGGAAATCTTTCTAAGAAAGAAATTCTAACCACTGCGGGTTGTATGTCCGCCATCTCTTATTGTCTGATGGCGTTAACAAAAAGGGGTGATACCATTGCAGTCGAGAGTCCCTGTTTTTACGGCATTTTACAATTGGCACAAAGTCTGGGTTTGAAGATCCTGGAACTGCCCACCGATCCGCAAACCGGAGTGGATATGGAGTCGCTGAAGAAAATAGTGCAGAAAACAAATCTGGCCGCCTGCATTTTTGTAAGCAATTTTAATAATCCCTTTGGCAGCCTGATGCCGGAAGAACATAAAAAAGAAGCCGTGAAGCTATTAGGGAAATATAATATTCCGCTGATTGAGGATGATATTTATGGCGACCTGTATTTTGGAGATAAGAGACCCACCTGTTGTAAGTCGTTTGATGAAACCGGAACGGTACTATTGTGTAGCTCCTATTCAAAAACATTGGCACCTGCATACCGGGTTGGCTGGGTTGCTGCGGGAAAGTTTATGAATGAGGTAATGAAAATAAAATTATTTCACAGCCTGAGCAGCACGCCCATTACACATGAAGCGGTCGGAAGCTTTTTAGAAACGGGCAGGTACGAAGCACACCTGAGAAAATTGAGAAAAACCTTATATACCAATTATCTGCAGTACGTCAGGATAATTGGAGAATGTTTTCCTGATGGTACAAGAATTAGCAGGCCCCAGGGCGGCTTATCGTTGTGGGTCGAATTGCCAAAACAAATGGATACCATTGAACTATATAATGCTGCGGTAAGCAAAAAAATTACTTTTTCTCCTGGTAATATGTTTACACTGCAAAACCAATTCAGTAACTGTATGCGCCTGAGTTATGGTTTGGAATGGAATGAAAAAACAGAAAATAGTTTAAAACTACTGGGCAGGCTGGCAAAGGCGGGTATATAATCCGAAGACAATCTTTGGACGTCAAATGCAATAATTTTTCTTTTATGGAGTCTCTTTATTCGGATCCGTGATGGCATTATAGGCATCCATGACCCTTGCCGAGTAAACCAACGCCGCACCTGCATTAACGGCGATGGCTACTCCAACTGCCTCCATGATTTCTTCCTTTGTCGCACCCTGTTTCACTGCTGCATCTGTATGAACAGTAATACATCCATCACACTGTCGCGTTACCGATACAGCAAGCGAAATAAGTTCCCGGGTCTTGGGATCTAGTTTTCCGATCTTTCCGCCGGCATCACTCAATTCACGATAGCCACGAACGGTGGCAGGACTTATTTTGGCCATATTGGTAATGGCAGCAAGCAGTTCCGTACGATATTCATTCCAATCGAGCATCATGGGTTACCTCCTTTTATTTAATCGTTATTTGATAAAGGCAAAATTGAGATATTGATTGGTCCTGGCAAAATACCCGTTTAAACAAGAAAAGCCCGGATTCAGCGAATGTTGTTTTCCCCGATCCCGGTAAGCCGCATATTAAATGAAGTATGGGGTTCTTAGCGTTTTGTAGCATCGCTGAATAGTTGTATTTCAGCAGACAAAAATACAAAACTAAACTTTGGGACAGCCTTATGGAAATTTGAAGGACTGCATCTTATATCATAAATTAGTATGTTGGCGTCATTTTCAAAACCTCGGTCATGCGAAAAGTAATATTAGCAGTTGCGGTAAGCTTAGATGGCTTTATTGAAGGCCCGAATGGAGAATATGACTGGTGTTTTATTGACCAGGACTACAGTTTAAGTGATTTCTTTAAACGTATTGATACGATTTTTGTTGGACGTAAGACATATGAAATGTCCTCAGCAATGGATGGCGGCCCGGCAGGATTTCCAAAATTTAAAGAATATATTTTTTCAACCACGCTTCACAGCGTAAAAGAAGGAGCAACTTTAGTTAGAGGCGACATAAAAACCGAAGTTGAAAAAATAAAAAAAGAAAAAGGAAAAGACATTTGGCTTTTTGGTGGTGCAGCATTGACCACTTCACTCATGAATTTGGGATTGGTTGACGAACTATCCTTAGCCGTTTATCCTATTTTGCTTGGCGGCGGCAAGCCTTTGTTCAATAACATCAGGGACAGAACCAAACTCACACTGGCT
>DATHGW010000634.1:0-2801 GCA_035317445.1 Puia sp. | reverse complement strand
GAATTAATATTGGGCTTTCCGCCCATGAGTCAGTATGATGCGTCTGCAGAACCTATGTGGCGCTGCTTTTCAAAACAACCCGACCTGACCCCATTTGAAGCAAAGCCGCTCCGAACAAATATCAATGCGGTGAATACTGCTGACAATGCCTGGCAAAGAAAAAGTGAAGGTTTTGATTTTTCCAGGGAAGATCGGATTCCGGATCATGAATTTACCGAAGTGATCTGGAAAGCAGTTAAAGGAGAGCACGCCATCGTGCCGGCACCCCGGCGTGCTGCTTTTGTGAAAGAAACAGAGAAAAAAGATGAAGATGATTAAGGCGTTTAACTTAAGGTCATACCCAATTTTAATGCTCTGCTGTATTTTTTATTGTTGAAACTGTACAAATATGGTGCGCGGTGGGGACCGATATTGCGTTTTTCATTCAGCCTTGTCAGAAGACCCAGGAAGATCAGTTTTTTTGGAAAATTGCGGATATCCAATGTTTTCCCCAGCAGGGTTTCATACACGGCATGGATTTCCGTCAGGGTAAATTTTTTGGGCAAAAGTTTTTCGGCGATCGGATAGTAATACAACTGCATGCGCAGGGTTTGCAACGCTTGTTTCACCATGTCATTGTGGTCAAACAACAGATCAGGCATCTTATCGATATCGCACCAAGCACAGGAGGTAGAAAAAAAATCGGGCCGCGGTTGCACCAGCAGAAAATCGGTGATCGCATAATAGCCTACCGAGACAGTCTGATCCATCAGCCAGCTGTTCCTGATCTGTGAGAATCCCTCCATCTTGGCCAATTCTTCCACTTCAAAATCATCCCACCTGAGGCGATCCGGATTCCCAAAGGTTTTATATTGTTGTAAGTACAAACCACTGATGCCTGTTTTTTCCTGTACGGTGCGGCTGGCCGCCTCATCGAGGGTTTCAGTTCTTTTAATATATCCGCCCGGCAAACAAAATCCCTTGATCGCCTTCATGGCCATCAGCAGGATCTTGAGTTGGTGATCGTGGTAGCCGAAAATGGCACAGTCGAGCGAAATATGCGGGATATAAGTTTTATATCCGTTGGAAACAAAGTCTTTCAATTCCTGCAGGGTATTCATAATGATCCTTAAAATTAATTCAATCAGGCTATAAAATAAAATTTGACAAATAGGATCCAATCTCCTACCTTCATTTGGTAATATTTACCAAATAGAAAAATCTAACTAAAACTTGCGTATGAAAACGAACAGGAGACATTTTCTGACCACGGCAGCCATGGGCATGGCCGGTGCCGGTTTAGCTTCCCTGCTTCCCGGATACATTAAGGCAGGCGCAGGCCCCAAAGCATTGCCGTTCAAACTGGCCCTGTCTCAATTTTCACTTGCCAGCCAATTCTGGTCTAAGCAATTGGATCCTTTAGACTTTCCTGCAAAGACGATGAAAAGCTTCGGCATCAGCGGACTGGATTATTGCTCCATGTTTTTTGCAGACAAGGCCAAGGATGCCCAGTTCCTGGCAGAACTGAAAAAACGTTCGGCTGACAATGGCTGTTATAATTTACGCATCATGATCGATGGGGAAGGCGTTTTAGGCGCTATCAAGGCAGATGAAAGAACTAAAGCAATCGAGAATCATTACAAGTGGATCGATGCCGCGGCATCACTGGGCTGCCCAATGATTCGCGTCAATATCGAAGGGGAAGGCGATCCGCAGGAAGTGGCTAAAGCCGCGGAGGAAAGCCTGAACAGACTCATCGAGTATGGTCGTAAAGGAAATGTGGATGTGATCGTCGAGAACCATGTGGGCATGTCGTGCAATGGCGCCTGGCTCGCAGCGGTGATGAAGAATGTGAATAATCCTCATTGCGGAACGCTTGCTGATTTCGGCAATTTCTGCATCAATCGCACCAAACCGGCAACCAATGATATCGCGGGATGGATGGGCACCAAATGCCTGGAAGAGTATGACCGTTACAAAGGAATCGAAGAGCTCATGCCTTATGCAAAAGGGGTGCATGCCAAGACCCATATTTTTGATGCGAATGGCAATGATACGGAAACAGATTTTGCCAGAATGTTCCAGATCATCAAAAAATCGGGTTTTGCAGGATGGGTCAGCGTAGAATATGAAGGCGGACTGATCAAGATGTACAGCAAGGATTCCAAATACCTCGACGACGATGCGGGCGTGCTCGCTACCAAAAAGCTGATCGAAAAAGTGGCGCTGGCCTGAATATTTTTCGTTTATCCAACCTATTTATTTACTACACATGGGGGACATCCAATTAAAAAAATCGTCCGAAATGCACGAGGTCGTTGTGATCGGCTCGGGCGCTGGCGGCGGCATGGCTGCCTATGTGTTAGCGCATGCCGGGATAAAAGTGCTGATGCTGGAAGCGGGTCCTTTTTTTGATCCGGCAAAGGATTCCAGGCAACTGGAATGGCCATATCAGTCCCTGCGGCGTGGTGGCAACGCTACGCGGGCCATGGGGGATTTTGATGCGGCCTATGGCGGATGGGAGATTGACGGGGAGCCCTATACGCAGAAAGGCAATAGCCGCTTCGACTGGTTCCGGGCCAGGATGCTTGGTGGAAGGACCAATCATTGGGGGCGCATCTCCCTGCGCATGGGGCCAAAGGATTTTAAAAGCAGATCGAGTTACGGCGCCGGAGACGATTGGCCCATCAGCTATGAAGACCTTAAACCTTATTACGACAAAGTGGACCGGCTTATCGGCGTTTATGGATCTAATGAGGGATTGGAAAATGATCCGGATGGCATCTTTCTTCCTCCTCCGGCTCCGCGGTTGAATGAACTCT
>DATHGW010000633.1:0-6603 GCA_035317445.1 Puia sp. | reverse complement strand
TTCACATCATAGATGACCAATCCCTCCCTGTTGTCGATTCCATACCTAAGACGCCAGTTTTCCCAAATGATCTCCTGTCCTTTCATCCTGAGTGAACGGCCTTGTGGCTGGGTGATGACGATTGGATTTGGACCTTTGCGGTCATCCTGTATAGAATCCTTATCAAAATAATTCAGGTTGAACCTACCGCTGAATTTCCCTTCCTCGTCGACGATTTTGAGCAGTTTTCCTGTAGTCAGGTCGACGTAAGCAATCAGTCCTTCAATATCTACTTTATTGCCTTTACGTCTTGCGATGACCAGTTGTTCACGATGACCTGCCGGCGCAATGCCAAAGTCTCCTGCGAAAATGCCGCGATGAGTAACCGAGTCTATGGAAATTCCACGCTTCTTCAACGCGGCGATCCATCGCGCATCCTTTTTCACGATCTCGCTGACCACTGAATCGGCTTCCAAACCCATGCCAATCACATTGGGAATATTTTTTACGGAAATCACTTTATCCGCATTAAGGTCCACGACCGCTTCCGTGACGCCATTTTTGCTGTAATCATAAAAGCTTGTAAAAGCCTCCCGCCTGAAGGGATTGCCCGGCTTATAGGCCAGAACCTCTTTTTTAGGGGGCTCTTTCAGGTTAATGATATTAAAAAGATCTTTCCCGGTGGTGATGTGGTTGTCTTTTAAAATCCTCACCACCTTACTAATTTCTGCGGAACTGAGCGGATCAAGCGGATGCGAGACGCTATCCGTTTGGCTCATGGCCAGAACCGGTAGCAGGCAGAGTATAATTGTAATGATCCCCTGGGGATTGGTCAACCGGAAACTCATGATATCTGTTTTAAGGTGGCAGTTATTGGCGGTGTGTCGTCCCAATCTACAAACAAAAAATTATAAAAGCAGCTAACTGTTAAGAGTATTTGCTTAATGATGATATGAAACAACCTGTTGATTTTTATGAGATCAATGGCAACCAGTTTGTCGGCCGGGCCGGGAAGTTTTTTTCAGATATGAACAGTGTTCGTATCGAAATCGCACAGATACCTAATACAAAAAGATCGTAATCTTTTGTATATCAACAAAATATTAAACCGGCATATACTTGGTGCTATTTTTACAGCATTCCAACAATAGCTATGCTGAAAAATTATTTCAAGACCGCCTGGAGAAACCTTCTTCGCGGTAAAAGTTTCTCTGTAATCAACATCTCTGGACTCGCAATAGGCATGGCCGGAGCTATGCTCATCCTGCTTTGGCTGCAAAATGAAATCAGCTTTGACAAGTTTCATAAGAACAAGAATGACCTGTACGAAGTCTATGGACTGACGACCACCGATGGCAAACTCCGGGCCATTGACATGACATCTCAACCTCTGGGCCCGGCCCTGAAGCAGGATTTTCCTGAAGTAGCTTCCAGTACCCGTTATGCCGAAATGAATGGTTTCCTTTTTACAGCCGGCGAAAAACGCCTGACCGGCGTCAGTGGCGCTTTTGTTGATGATTCCTTTCTTGAAATGTTCAACTTTCCCCTGAAGAAAGGTTCGCAACAAAGCCTTTTCAAAAATGTATACTCCATCGCCATTACGGAAAAGCTCGCCAAAAAATTATTTGGCAATGAAAACGCATTGAATAAAGTCGTCAGGATCGACTCTGCTGACCATTTTGTGGTAACAGGCATATTGAAAGACCTGCCTTCCAACACAAGATTTTCTTTTGAATATCTCGTTCCATGGTCCTATCTGAAGAAACTGGGCTGGAACAACGATAGCTGGCTCAGTAACAACATCAGCACGTTTGTCTTGCTGAAACCGAATACCAGGCTGTCGGATTTCAATGCGAAGATCAAAGATCTGACCAGGCATTATGCAAACCGGACCGATGTATGGACGCATTTCCTGCTTCCTCTTGCCCAGTGGCATTTATATTCTTCATTCGAGAACGGAAAGCCTTCCGGGGGCCGCATAGAAACAGTTCGCCTTTTTGGAATCATCGCGACATTCATCCTGTTGATCGCCTGCATCAATTTCATGAACCTGAGCACAGCGAGAAGTGAAAAGCGTGCAAAAGAAGTGGGCGTTCGCAAGGTAGCCGGTGCGGGCAAAGGATTGCTAATCCGCCAGTTTATCATTGAATCCTTTGTCCTGGCATCCGTTTCGGGTATCGTTGCTTTTGTGCTGGTTCAGCTGGTGCTGGCTCCGTTTAATGCACTTGTTAATACCCAGTTGTCCATACCTTATCAAAGTCCCGTCTTTTGGCTGGCTGGACTGGCCTTTGTTATTTTCACCAGTTTGCTGGCGGGCAGTTACCCGGCATTTTACCTGGCTTCATTTAAGCCCGCAGGTATTTTTCAGGGCAGATTCAAAAAGGCCCGGGGCCTGCTATCCACGCGTAAAGTATTGGTGGTGCTCCAGTTTACTTTTGCTGTAGCCTTGATCATTTCGACAATCGTAGTGCGCAATCAGATCCGGTACGCACAGGAGCGGAAAACTGGATTTGTGGGGAATAATTTAATTCATGTAGATTTTGCCGGAGATATAGAAAAAAATTATCCGCAAATTAAATATGAATTGGTCAACACAGGAATAGCTACCGCTGTCACAAAAACCATGGCAACGATCACCCGTCGTGGAGCGAATACCTGGGGCCTCCGGTGGCAGGGCAGAAACCCGCAAGCCGATGAAACCATTGCTTTGTACAGTACCGATGCTGACCTGGTGAAAACGGCAGGCCTGGAATTGGTTGCAGGCAGAGACATTGACATCAATAAATATCCCAGCGATTCACTGGCCGTAATGCTCAATGAAACGGCGGCAAAAATAATGGGCTTCAAAAATCCTGTCGGGCAAATCATAACGCAACCAAGCGACAACCTGAGCTGGCATGTAGTAGGCGTGGTTAAAGATTATCTCTTAAATTCCCCTTATGAAAAAGTGCCGCCGCTGGTGATTGAAGGACCCAAAAGCTGGTTCGGCAGTGTATTGATCAAATTTGCCTCCGGGCAATCAACTGCCGAAAATCTGTTCAAGACAGAACAGGTTTTTAGAAAATATAATCCTGCGTATCCATTTGACTACAAATTTGTCGACGATGAGTACGCGAAGCATTTTGACAATGAACAACGGGCAAAAACCCTGGCCGCATTATTTGCCGGCCTCGCCATCTTTATATCTTGTCTCGGGCTGTTTGGGCTCGCGGCATATATTGCTGAACAACGTACTAAAGAAATAGGCATCCGCAAAGTGCTGGGCGCATCCATATCGCAGGTTTGGATCTTGCTTTCAAAGGAGTTCGTATTGCTCGTGATGATCAGTTGCATCATTGCATCACCCATTGCCTTCTATTTCTTGCAAGGCTGGCTGGAAAAGTATACCTATCGCACCGGTATAAGCCCGGCCACGTTCATTTGGTCTGGTTTAACAGCCCTGGCCATAACTTTGGTCACGATCAGCTTCCAGGCCATCAAGGCGGCCATTGCCAACCCGGCGAAGAGCCTGCGCTCGCAATAGTGAGAGAGAATAGAGAATAGAAAATAGAGAATAGAAAATAGAAAGAAGAAAACAGGGATTTATGGTTTGTTTCCTTATCCTATTCTCTACTCTCTATTCTCTATTTCGGCATAACTGTCACCACTACACGCTTATACCTCGTCAATGACGGCGTTCCTTTGTCTGTCACTTTTAAAATAAAATGAATGGTTTGAGGGCTATCCACGACGGGTGCTGTGACCGGCAGGTCATACAGATTCGTCGAATAAGGTGCAAAGCTGACCCTGCCTTTGAATGTGCCTGCTTCGGGATATTGGAACCATAGGTAGCTCATGGAATCGCCGTCGGGGTCTGTTGTGCCATCGGCATTCAGATGAAAGGATGCGCCCGATTTTACCGTCAGGTGATCTGCATGCGCGAGCTTCGGAACCGGCGGATGATTGGTTTCATTATAATTTTTCGTCGTCCATAACATACGCGCCGCAAAATCGTTTTGAAATTCTTCCCTCCACCTCCAGATGGTTGCCTGGATGCTTTTGTACCCTTTTTTGTCAACAACAGAAACCACTGAATCTTCTGCATTGGTCCAGAAAGCCCTAGTCTCCTGTTCGTCAACAGGCCAGTTGGGTCTTGCCGGAAACTTGGTCATTGAAGTATCCAGGTCCGGCCTGTACAATTCATAACGTCCCCCCCAGCCGCCATAATCCGGATGTTCAGGATCATTCAGTCCGTTCGAAATCAAAGAGAGAAATGATGGCGTATCGCCTTCCATGCCATAGGCCTCATCGGGATAACCGGCACCGAGGGGACCGTGGCCCTGCTGGATATTTTTTGCGAGCCATTCAGCACTGACCACATCTTCGTTTGACCCGGGCATAGCAGACGACATGCCCAGCCAGGTTGCCCTTCCATAGGAGTAGCCGGGGCTGCATACAAAGAAAATACCGGGGAATGTTTTGCGAATCCAGGGGCCTGCATCGTCCTGGTCGGAAATCGTGTACACCCGTATTTTTTTATAGATCTTTTCCGCTTCCGCATTGCTCCTGCTGTTCTTAATCTTCCAAAGCGCTTGTGCAAGCGTATTAACGCCTCCCCAAACAGGTATCCACAGCGGGCGTGGATCATTTTTGTCTAAGATTTTTATTATCCATTCCGACCCTTCTGAATCTCTTCCCTCTCCTACCCCCGTCATTCCATAAACAGGCAATCCTTTTTTTACTTTGCTGATCAATTCTTCATATTGCGGATATCCCTTTTCATGTTTTAATAAATTCGGTTGTACTTTTTTGTATGCGACCAACACTTTCCAGATGCTTTCCGGAGCTACTCTTGTTTTCTGGTGAATGGATGTGGTCGCAATCAATCCCTCAACATCCCATTGGTTTACATAGGTAAGAAATCTGGTCAAGGATTGTGTATCATCCGGATCGGCTTCAATATCCGTCAGTACAAGTACCCTCAATTTTGGAGCAGCCTGGGCTGAAATAACCAACGGATGGGAAAACAAGACACACAATACTGAAAACCAAAGGATCTTTTTCATGGCAAAAATTAACCAGAAAAATAAGGCAAATATTCTGTTCAACAATTCTTCTCTGCGCTGGGCATTATTTTCTACGGTTTGTCAGGATTTTCTTCGCTAAGCTAAAAAAGCCTCGTTTCTAGACAAAACACAACTGGTTCATCCATGGCATGGGTTTTCATATCATACGATCAGGTCAGGTAAGGGCCTGTGCTAACCAAAAAACCCACCAAGCCATGGAAGATTTATCCCGCAGGATCATTACATTTAATCAGAACCGTTTGCCAGAAATGGTACAGCTGAAATACGAAGCCATGAAGGAAAACGTATTCCGCTTCTACCGGGGAACAAACCATATATTCTATGAAGATCTGGCCCAATTTTCCAACCTGCCCTCTTCTCCTTCTTCATGGATATCCGGAGACCTTCATTTGGAAAATTTTGGATCTTATAAAAGCGACAACCGGCTGGTATATTTCGACCTGAATGATTTTGACGAGGCTTTATTGGCTCCCTGCAGTTGGGAGCTGACGAGGATCTTAACCAGTATTTTCATCGCGTTCGAATCATTGCATATAGATCATCGGAAAGCCATGAACATGGCCCAGCTGTTTTTGAAAACCTATTCATCAAAACTTGCTGAAGGTAAACCCGATTACATTGAACCAAAAACCGCAAAGGGCATTGTATGTGAATTCCTCACAGCGGTCAGTAAACGTAAGCAGCGTGAAATATTGGCCAAACGAACTGTTCTGAAAAAAAACAGACTGGAGATCCTGCTGGATGACCCCAGGCATTTCGAATTGAAAAAGGATTTAAAAAAAGCCCTGACAGAACACATTACTACCTGGCTAAGAAACGATGGCGAAAGCCCGTATAATTATAAAGTTGCCGACGTGGTGTTCCGGTTGGCTGGCACGGGTAGTATCGGATTGAAACGATATGCATTTTTGTTAAAATCACTAAATGATGTTGGAGAAAAATTCATGCTGATTGATATGAAACAATCAACCAGCTCTGCACTGCTGCCTTACCTGGGTATAGCACAACCCGCCTGGACCTCCGAAGCGGAACGCACCGTAAGCATTCAGCGCAGAATGCAGAACAAGCCGCCCGCCCTATTAAGCACTTCTGTCTTCCAGGGAGATGCCTATGTGATCCAGGAAATGCAACCCACTAAGGACAGCATTAATTTTAAACTGATTAAAAAAGAATATCGCAATATCTACCAGGTGATTGATGATATGGCCATGCTGACCGCCTCCTCACAATTGAGGAGTTCCGGTCGCCAGGGTTCTGCTATAGCGGATGAATTCATTTCCTTCGGACAAGATCCCGGCTGGCATGATGTTATACTAAACTATTGTATTGATTATGCCTGGCAGGTGAAAAAAAACTACGATCTTTTTATTCGAGAATTTCAAAAAGACGCATTTGAATTAAAAGACCAAAAACCAGTTTCGGCGAACCTTTATTATGCGGGAATCGAAAAATAAAACACAGATCCTTTGGAAAGCTTGCTCTCCACCCAAACCCTGCCTTCATGCGCTTTGATGATCTCGGAAGCGATGTAGAGTCCAAGTCCCATTCCGGATGAGAG
>DATHGW010000632.1:0-8683 GCA_035317445.1 Puia sp. | reverse complement strand
CTATCCTGTGCTACCTGCGATTCCAGCTCGGCGGCATTCAATTCAGGCACACTTCCCGCGCCCACCAGTCTTTGGGTATTCGCCAGGCTCGCCTGGGAATACCTTAACTGAAGTTCAGCGGTTTTGGCCTGTTCATTCGTCAGCAGGAAATTCAGGTAGGCATTGGCCACATTTAACGACACATTATTGCGGATGTTCTCTGTTGCGGCATTGGCTGCCTGCCAGGCAAACTTGCTCCCGGCAATGGCATTGCGGAGGCTGTTGAAATTGAAAAAGTTCACATTGCTGCTCAATCCATAGGAGTTGTAATACAAAGTGCTTGTACTCAGTCCAAACGTTTGGGGATTTTGCGTATACCCTGAATTCAGCGACAGGTTTCCATTGAGCGAGAGCGATGGAATCTGGGAAAGCTTGTTTTGTTTGAATACCAGTTCTGCCAGCCTGGCCTGTACATCCTGCTGTTTTACGGAAACATTGTTGCTTACGGCATATTCCACGCATCTTTTCAGGTCCCATTTATCCTGTTGTGCATACGACTGCAGGTTCAACAGGACCAGTAAAGGCCCTATAAGCCACCATTTTTTTATACTCATGTAACAAATTTAGAAGTAGTTTCCCGCGCGAATGCGGGTTTTTTGACCTACGGCTTTAAAAAAGTCCGCTAAAATACTGAATCCCGCTCCATTAGCAGCAAAAAAAACCCTAAAAATGATAAGTGTTATTTGATTTTAGTAAATGCCTGCTCCAGGTCAGAGATCAGGTATGGCGCATCTTCCAGCCCCACGTACATGCGCAGCATTCGATGTTCAACCATGGATGGATCGAAGGCTTCATTGTCTATGGCAGCACATTTGGGCAGCATGAGTGATTCGTGGCCGCCCCAGCTCACGGCCATCATGATGTGTTTAAGGGATTCGCAAAAAACTACGATCTCCTGACGGCTTCCTGCCTTAACGTAGAAGCTCACCAATCCGGCGGCGCCCTGCATCTGTGATTTGGCCAGCGCATATTGGGGGAAGTCCGGATCAAAGGGAAAAAGGACGCTGTCCACTTTTGGCTGTTGCTTAAGGAAATCGACAAGTTGTCTGGTGGTCTCGCTGATCCGGTCCAGCCTGGCCTGCAGGGTTCTCAGTCCGCGAATCAATAACCAGGCATTAAAGGGCTGGATGCCACTTCCTGTATTCAGGTATTCGCTGTCGAATATTTTTTTGATCATGTCTTTACTGCCGCAGATCACGCCCCCGACCGTGTCGCTGTGGCCGCCGATCCATTTGGTAGCGGTTTGGATGGCGATGTCAATGCCCAGTTCAATGGGTCGTTGATATAACGGGCTGCAATAGCTGTTGTCGATGATGCTGGTGATGTTTTCAGACCGGGCCAGTTCCGCAACGGCGCGGAGGTCCTGCAGGGCAAAATCCCAGGAATTGGGAGATTCAAGATAGATTAGCGAAGTATTGGGCAGGATGGCCCGCTCAAAATTTTCGATGCGGGTGCCATCGATATAAGTGGTGGTGACGCCAAAACGCGGCAGCACCACATCGAACATGTGTTGGGCCCAGGTATAGGGTTTGTTAACGGAAACGACATGATCACCCGATTTTACATTCGCCAGGATGCTACAGAAAATGGCCGAGGCCCCGCTGTTGAATACCAGGCAGTCTTCGGCCCGGTCCAGCGCCGCGAGTTTTTTTCGCAGGATGTCTACCGTAGGGTTGAGTCCCCGGCTGTAGAGATAACCGCTGAATTCGTCATCAAAAAGCTTTTTCAGCTCATCTACTTTATTGACCCTGAAATTGCTGGTTTGGATGATGGGCGGGGCCACGGCGTTAAAATAATGCTCCCGGTCTTCGCCCAGTTCGTTGAGTATGTAAGAAAGATCCATCTGCGGGCAAATCTAAGCAAATTGTCATTCGTCTGCTCCGCCTCCTGTGGATCAAAATGACAACGGGGGATGGCATACAATGAAACTCCGGCTTTTCCGTTTTCATCATAATCAACCAACCGAATATGACTGCAAAAAGAAAGATCAGCCTGCTATGTGTCTCACTGGTTTTCTCTACCGCATTGAGCGCGCAAATTGAAGTCGCCCATTTATTCTCCAAAGGCCTTTCCGCAACCGGGTTCGGCGCTTTTCTCCGGGTGGGCGTACCCATCGCCAGCGGCGATGAGATCAGCGGTGATCTCGGATTTCAATATTTTTCAACCAACGGACATAATTTACTCGTGCTGCCCCTGTTGGCCGGTTACCGTCATTATTTTGATCGCAGCGGTTCCGGCTTATATCTTGAACCCATGGCAGGTTATAGTTTCGGCGCCACCGATATTCAGAAAATGGACCAATATGGAAGTCCTATATATGATGAAAACGGACATGAGGTGGATATGAAGATCTCCGGAGCGACGGCCGGATTGGGATTTGGATACCTGATTCCTTCTTTTCCATTGAATCTCGGGCTTCGGTATATACACTTGTTTGTTTCGGGCGATCCGGCTCAAAATGTTGTTTCGTTCAGGGTGTCTTATGCGTTGGCTTTTGCGAGGAGGGACAAAAATTAACTATTGAGATGTTATCATCCAGTCTGAGGATACAATTCCCAGCAATTCGTCGTGCGACCCTGCTTCAATAATTTTACCATTTTTCATCACCCATACCGCATCACATTGGCGGATAGCCGACATTTTGTGCGCAATCATGATAATAATCTTGTTTTGGTTTTTGAACCACAGCAGGGTTTCCTGAACTTTTTGTTCGCTGATGGGATCGAGGGAAGCACTGGCTTCATCCAGCAGCAGTATTTCGGGATCCCGGTATAGAGCCCTGGCTATGGCTATCCGCTGCCGCTGACCTCCCGATAAATTCATGGCCTGTTCGCTGACCAATGAATTGTATCCTTCCGCTAATTGTTCTATAAATTCCGTCATCCCCAGCATCCCAACGAGCAACAGGATTCGTTGCATGTCAGGAGAAGATTCTCCAATCGCAATATTTTCAGTTAAGGTGCCGGCAAACAGATCGATCTGCTGGGGAACAATCGCAATCATCTGCCGCAGGCTCGATTTACTGATCATCTTCACGTCCAATCCGCCAATCGTAATCTTGCCTTTCTTTACCGGATACAAATGCTGCAAAAGATAAAACAGGGTCGATTTGCCACAGCCACTTTCACCGATGATCGCGGTCATGCTATTCCGGCTTATCGTCATCCTCAGTTTGTCCAAAACGGGTTCCCTGTTTCCGTACCTGAATTGAATGTCATGGAAAACAATGTCCCCGACCAGCGCCGGCGTCAGGTTGACCTGATCTTCTGCAGCAGCTTCAATGTCCAGGTCGATGACCTCAAACAACCTGTCTGCAGCAATCCATGCCTCCTGCACCATTTTGTTGGCGCCAATCAGCGCGGCTGCGGGTCCGGTGAAATATCCGACAACGGCATAGAACGAAAGCAATTCTCCCGGAGACAATTCCCGGCTGATGGCAAAATAGCTGCCCGCCCAAAGCACGATCACGGTGAACAATTTTGTAAAGAAGTCCGCACTGCTTTCAATGACAATTCCTTTTATGCTGCTTTGGTAAACAGATCGAAGCAGGGCGACAAATTTCGTTTCCGTTTTATTGTTGGACCAGGTCTCCAGGCCAAACATTTTTATAGTGACCGCAGACCTGATGCTTTCCAGCATTTGCGATTCCAGGTCAGCAGCCTGTTCCATCAGCAGACGCTGCCATTTCCGGTGAATGCGATTGCTGATCCAATAGATGGCTGCATATAGGGGTATGATGGACAACATGATCAGGGCCAGCTTCCAGTAATAAAGAAAGAGCATGCCGAAAGAAAATATCAGAATAAAGGCGTTCACGAGCATGTTCAATGCAATATCATTTACAAAGAGGCGGATCTTCACCGCATCATTCACACGACTGATCAATTCCCCGACGCGCATCGTATCAAAAAATGGCTGGGGCAGTCGCAGCAAATGCCTGTAATACCCCATGATCAGCCGTGCATCAATCTTTTGGCCGGTCTGAACCGCAATGAAAGATTTCATCACGCCAATAGCCACCTGGAAAATCAGGATAAGGATCATGGCCACACTCATCAGGTTTAGCAGCCGAAGATTTCCTTCAACCAAAACAAAGTCAACTATTTTCTGCAGGTACAGGGAAAACGACAATCCCAGTCCGGTATACATCGCTGCTCCCAACAAGGCCTGCAGCATCATGGATTGATGTGGGCGGATAAGGTCCCTGCATCTTCGGAAAGAGGTTACCGTTCCATTTCCTTTTTTAAAATGATCCGATGGTAATAAAAGTAAAACAACACCGGTCCACTCCTTACTGAATTCAGATTTTTTTTTATGGTGCTGTTGTCCATCTGCCGGATCCATAAACCGGATGTCCTTCCGCGACACGGCAAAGACCACCACATAGTGATGAAGTCCATTGAGCAGGACAACATGGGCAATTGCGGGCAGGGGGATCTTATCGAGGTTTTCTATTGTACCCTTCGCGCCTTTGGCCTGGAAGCCCAGGTCCGTTGCCGCTTCGATCAAACCCATGATCGTCGTACCGCGCCGGTCGGTGCCAGCCAGTTGCCTGATGCGGCTGACCGGAATCCGCAAATGGTAATGCGCTGCAACAGATGCCAGGCAGGCGGCGCCACAGTCTGTCATGTCTCTTTGCTTCACTGCAGTTCCCTTTTTCATAAGCCAGAAAAGAATGGAATTGAATTCAATTTGTTTTTGGCCTTGGCGGAGCTGCCGGATTTAACCAGTCATCCAACTTGTCGAACATCAATTGCCAAAAACTCCTGCGACCAATGATGAATCTGGATTGAAAGCTCATTCCTTTTTTTAGCACCGCTGGAAACCCATTCTTCAAATGGAACTCCCGGCTGTCAAAACTGCAGCGCACTTTGAATACAGGCTCATTGCCTTCCACCGTAAAGTCATTGTCGATGGAAATGACCCTGCCCGTCTTGACGCCAAAATAATTATAATCGAATGCATCTACCTGGAACAATACGGATTGGTTCAATTTGATCAGACCAATATTCCTGCTGGAAACATAAGATTCACCGACGAGCTCTCCATCAGGAGAAATACTGCAAATGGTTTCAAGTGCAGGCAACAGGCATCCAGGGTACAACCTGTTGATGCCTTGTATGGTGCCGGTTACCGGGCATCGGATTTCATAATTCAAAGCATTGGCATGCAGCTGCTGTTGTTGCTCCAGGTATTGAGACAGTTCTAATTCGTATGCCACCAATTCCTGCTGCCAACTGCTTTTTTGTTGCTGCCGGAGGGAAAGGTATGCAGCTGCTGTTCTTTCCTGTAGAATCTGGCTGTCAAAGAATTCCTTGGGAGAGATGACCCGGTCTTTGACCAGGGACGAATTCATTTCCAATTCTTTGTTGGCCTTCCTTAACATGGCTTCGCGTTCTGCCAATTGATGGATGAAACCTGCAGCCTGTTCTTTATAGACAAGCGAAGCTAATTTTGAAGAAATTGCAGCAGGATCCGGACAAGCAGTCAATATCTTCAGGTCATGAATAAATTGTCTTCGCTGACTGATTTCAATCTGATTGAGTTCTCTTTTACTCCTGGCAGCAGGATCCCTTATCCGAAGGATCAATTCATTCTTATTTACCATGGTTCCTTCTCTGCAACAAATGGAATCAACAATGCCGGAAATGACCGTCTTCAGATCCGTCCGTTCCTGGCTTGGACGGATAATACCAGCAGCTTTCACTGAAATATCCGCATATAAAAATGGCAGTGTTGCCAAAGCCAGGCAAACAGCACCGACCAGGCACAGATAGATCGCATGATGTCCCGTGCGCAACCTGGGCAAATAACAGATCAATGTATTTTCTATTTCAGTATCGTCGTATTGCATGGCGAGTGAGTTCACAGTTAACAGAGAACAGCATACGGATGACGGATGACAGCTACTATCAAACCAGGTATTTTTTCTGTTAACTGTTTTCTGTGAACAGTTAACTATTTCTTATTAACTGTCATCCAGCCTGCCGGCGACAAAATAGATAGCGAATAAGATCAGGAATGACCGAAAGCCGATCAGCAAGACCCGGATGAACAAGATGATCTTGCCAGGATCGAATAATAATCCGTACAATTTTTGCCCACTGTCTATCAGGATTAATAAAAAGACAAATTTTAAGACCGGTAAATATCGGTGCCTGGGTTTCATAAGAATATGTTTTAACAGGCAATCTGCCAACGAGGGACTCACCGGCAACCGGCCCTAGCCGGCAGATTGCAAAGCTCCGGTGTCCATTATCCCAAGGCGCTATACATCGCCCTTTCCCCGGCTGGCATAGTGACTGGCTGCCCATTGTATACTTTAATTAGATCGGTAATCATCGCCCCTGCGGCGAGGCCGATCAGCTGGCCAACAAATTTCAACAGACCGTCTCCACCCTGGGCGGTCATGGCTTCCTGCTCATTGATTTCGGCCATTCCATACTGGCTCGCGTCGATTGTACATTTCATGGTTTTACGTTTTAGTTGTTAAAGTATCTTCTCCTACTTATTTGCAATATGCATGGGTTTCGGAGATCAGTAAGCCCATTTCACTTTGGCCATAAGTGAGCGTAAACACGTCTATCCGGATATCCGTCGTTTTTTTATATACGTCATCCCAAGGTTGAACCATCCATTAACGTTGCTGCATAGCCGCCTTAAGATGACGTATGGTTTTTATAGGATGTAAACTGATTTTGCATGTGCCGTTGACAACACAAAATTGCAGCAACAATCAACCGAAAAAATATTTTCGCGCTTAAACTATTTTAGTCTCAATAAAGATTTTTATCGGTCGGCACTTTTGTGGGAAATAAATACCCGCATTACGGTATTGTTTATTTAATTCCAATGTGATAAATTACTTTCCCAATTTGCAATTGAAAAAAACGCGGCAGTATGTTGCAGGCAGGACAAAACATCAAGGCCATCCGGGAGCTGAAGAATTTTACCCAGGATTATGTGGCTTCGCATTTGAATATGAGCGTGCCAAATTACAGCAATATTGAGACGGGAAAGACCGACGTCACCTTAACGAGGCTGCAACAGATCGCGGAAGTATTGCAGATCGATTACCTGCAAATCATCCACCTCAACCGCACGGAAATATTCAATGCCGCCAGCAACGGAAAAAGCGAATCCACCCATATCAGTCAACACGAAATGGGAAGTGAATTGATCAGGCAACTGCAAATTAAAGATGAGCAGATCAACCGGCTACTGGCCATTGTTGAAAGAAGCAATTCATGAAACCAATGCCGGCCTGTTTCCCTTGGGCGTCTTCCTGGTAAAAAAATAAATGATGATAAAAACAGCCAGCACCCCAAGCCCCGTCAGCGCAGTCAGCGGCTTATCCACCAATATGCTGATAGCTACAAAGGTATACGCGCTGATAAAAATAACAGGCAGCAGCGGGTACAATTTCATTTGATAGATCTCGGTCTGCTCCGGCCGAACCTTCCGCTTCCGGAGAATGAAAATGCTGCCTGCAGATAAGGCCATGCCAATACAGTCGAGGAAAATGGTAAAACTCAGGATCTCATCGAATTCCTTTGCCCAGAACACAATCAGCACACTCATAGCTGCAAAGCTGGTCAGCGCCGTAATGAGTACATCCCGCGCCACCGTCTTTTTACTGAATAGCTTCGGCAATACCCCATCCTCGCTCATGGCGAACATCACGCGGGGATTGCTCATCAATAAAACATTCACATAGGCGAGTACGGAAAGAAAAAGCAAAATAGACAGGATCTTCCCTGCAGCATCGCCAAATACATAGCTGGCCATGATAGCTGCGATGCCCTTGGCACCTTTCATATTTTCAAAACCAATAACTTTAATATAGGCGTAATTGATCGTGAGATAGAGACTGATGATGATAAAAATTCCGATAAAAATACCCCGCGGGATATTTTTGTCGGGCCGGCTCACTTCAGCCCCAAAATTGATCGTCTGCTGATAACCCCCATAGGTAAACGAAACAGCGACCAGCCCGATACCAAAGGCTTTCAGGTATTCCCTCAATGTCGGGTTCAATACTGGATGATCCAATAGTGGTGCAGGATGGCTTGTGCTGAAGAACAGGGGCAGGATCAGTAATAAGATCATGCTGATCTTGATGATCGTAAGCACATTCTGTGTTCGTGCGCTCATCTTTAATCCGGCCAGGTTCACCCCGTAAAAGATCACGATCGAAATGACAGCGATGATCACTTCCGTCGTTTGTGTGTTGACGGTACCAGGAAAAATGACCTTGGTAATATATTCCGCGCCGATCAGGGCGACGCCGGCCAGGGAAGCGGCATTGGATATAAGGATGATGCAATTCACAGCGAAGGCAATCGACGGATGATAACAATAAGAAAATATTTTATAATAGGCCCCGGTCACGGGCATACGCGAACCAATCTCCGCATAAGTGAGCGCACCACAGAGCGCAATGACGCCTCCTGCCAACCAGGCCGCAAAAAATACAAAGGAACTTGGCACGGCATTGGCCACATTGACCGGTGTGCGGAAAATGCCCATGCCAATGACCAGGCTAACCACGATCATCGTGAAATCGAAAAGGCTGAGTTTGGCAGATCTGTTCATAATTATTGTCCGCATCAAGGTAATGAAATATTCTGTTCTACCTTTGCAG
>DATHGW010000631.1:0-5200 GCA_035317445.1 Puia sp. | reverse complement strand
GATTGAGTTCGTTCATCAACAGGTCAGCCAGAAGAAATGATTCCGGAATGGCGCGGATAAAATCATGCACCAATTCCGACGACACAGGTTCTGCGCCGATGATTCCCAACTGGCCTGTAAATGGAGGAATATAGATGTAAGGGATTCCATATTTTCTTTTTTTGGGCAGTGGCATGATATATTCATAGTCTCCCAACACCAGCGCATCCCAGGAACCGATTCCGTCAAGGAAAAAACTAAGGCTATAGATCCAGCCATTCGGGGCTTGTTGCACGCACCGGTTCCATTTTGTGGCATCGATTGCTGTTCTTTTCAGATAGCGGATAGCCGCAGGGTCAATCATGGTGTTCTGCTGAAAATTTTCCTAAAGTTAATATGCTGTACATCGATACTGAATGAAATCTTTTTCCAAAAATTATTTTCATCCGGAACAGTTTTCAGACTATTGCTGAAATCGGCGCTATAAAATAAGGGGATATAGATATTGACGATATCTTTCAGCAGTGAAACCTGCAGGCCGCCAACATACAAAAACCTGCTGGTAGGCGGGCTACTGCCCCAGGCGCCGGCATAGGTTCCCACATCGAAAAAGATTTTCACGGGGATTTTGACTGGAAATAATTTATTGGGCAGGGAGCTGTTGAAATTCATCGCCGCTACCCAATCATCAGACCTGCCTTGTAAGTCCTGGAACAAGTCTGTTCTTAATTTCAACCCACCATCTTTCATCATGATCTGCTGACTGGCAAACCCTGTGTTTTCATTCCTTCCGATAAAATAGTTGCTGTAGGTATAGTCGTCACTGCCACGGGAAGCGGTGAGTTTGGGTTGGTAGTTGGTTGTTTCAAATTGTTTGGCGACCGTTTTTTCACCGATATATCCAAATTTGGCGGCAAAAATCCTTATGTTCAACCCACCATCCTTAGCGTAATTAAAAAAATAGTTCCCGGTAAAATTCACGCGGTAGAAATGGTTGCCTTGTTGCACCTGTGCTTGCGCGCTGTAAGGATAAAGGGCCCGGTAATGTTCGATATTAAAACTGAGCTGATTCAGATAGCGGGTTTGGTATGATTGTGCTGATGGATAAAACAGGCTGTCTGCCGTTTTCAGTGTATAGGCAAAGGATTTTTCGCCGATAAGGAAGGTCTTGAGTTCAATCCATTTTTCCAAACTGCTGCGGGCAGATTTGTTACTGAACGTAAAACGAAGGGAGGGGGCGACCTTATAGTACCCTCCGAAAATTACATGGCCGTTGCTGTCTGTGCCCGAGAGGCTGGAAAACCGTCCGCCATTCACGCCAATGGTAATTTTTTTAAAATGGCTGTCAGGAAACCATGTGTAGTTGATCGTGCCGATGCCGTTCAGTTGTTTGCTGCCCGTCGCATACAAGGGAGCCAGCAGGAACTGAAAAGCAGTGGGAGGCAAATGATAATTGTGGATCAGCGCCCCGATCATAAAATGGTCATACAGGTTATATCCGATAGCAGGTCCCAGGTTGATGTAATTTGTTTTTTCTGTGCGATTATGCGGAAACAGCCAAGCGACGCCGATTTTTTTATGTTCCTGCGGGGAAGGAAACGGCCCCTTTTCAGATAGCAGGGCAAAAAAGGAATCCAATGGTCTGTCGCTTTTTTCTTCCAGTAAAGTTTTCAGATCGTCCGGGTAGGGGTGCCTGAATTGCCATCTTGTAAAATAAGCATGCATGCACTCATCGAATAATGCTGTTCCCAGGCTATCAGCTAACCTGTTCATCCACTGCGCCGCTTTTTGATAGGGGAAGAGATAGTAATTGGTCTCTGTAAAATCTGCCGAAGGCGTATTGATGGGCTGGTCTGATTTGGTCTTCTCCAGTGTTTCGATGAGCAACTGGTCGTCAGGCAATTTACCGGTGATCCATACATGTTGTTTTGGTTTTTTCGGTGCCGTATGGGATTGTTTGTACCTGTTTTCATAGTAAGTATTGATCCCTTCATCCATCCAAGCGAACTGGCGTTCATTGGATCCAAGGATGCCATAAAACCAATTGTGTCCAACCTCGTGGAGGATGGTCGATGACAATTCGTTTTCGTCGGTCATAGACGAAATGCAGCTAATGGTCGGATATTCCATTCCGCCATCAAAACCCGTCTGCGCTTCTACAACACTGACCGTCCGGTAAGGGTATGTTCCGACGAGATCAGAATAATACCGGATCGCATCCTTTGTAAAGCCAAGGCTTTTTTCCCATGCACTTCCGGGCAGAGCAAGATAAAAACTAAAGGCATCGACTACATGCCCGGCCGGCAATTGCACGGTGTCGTGCATGACAAGAAAATGCTTGTCCGCAAACCAGGCGAAATCGTGGATGTTATTTTGTTGGTATGTGAGGGTCTTTGTCCCGGTGTCAGGTGGGGCGGCCATTCCTTTTTTCTTTATCGAAGCAATTTCCGTTGATCTTGTTAAGAGCCACGCTTTTTCATCTTCGTTTTGCAATTCGCCGGTAGCAGCTACCACGTAATTTTTTGGCAGGGTTATGCTCACCTCATAGTTCCCGTACTCGCTGTAAAACTCACCCTGGTCAAGATAAGGCATGGGATGCCATCCGTCTGTGTCGTAAACTGCAGGCTTAGGATACCATTGGGTCACCTGGTATGATTGCTTTATATGTCCGCCCCTTGAAAAATTGTCGGGTAATTTTTCATGGAATGGCGTGCTGATCTCAATGGTTTCACCCGGAGGCAGTGGACCCGGCAACAATAGTTTTATAATGTCAATGTATTCGGGATGATCTTCTGTTCTGGCGATCTGCCCGCCAACCCTGAAGTCAAGTCCATTGATATACCCACGCTGATCCCTATTCGAAAAGTAAAAATCGGTTCTGCCATTTTCAAGCAGTTGGTCGCTGAAAGCCGTCATGTCATTCTTGTATGCGTTGGGCCATACATGCATCCAAATGAAGCGAAGCGTATCGGGGGAATGGTTGCTGTATTGAATTTTAACGAATCCATCCAGACTATGTTCAATATCATCCAGGGAAACGTCGATTTTATAGTTCACTGTCTGCTGCCAATAAGGTTTTTGGCTTTTCGCGTTCCAGGGACTGGCCAATACAAACAGGCACAAAGCAAAGGTCAAATAGCTGGTATGATTATTTTTCATTGCCCTTTACCTTTAAGCACGGTACGCAGGGTGTGCAGCATAATTTTTAAATCCAGCGCCAGGGAAATATTTTCAATATATATAAGATCGTATTTCAATCTTTCAATCATTTCATCCACATTTTTTGCATAACCGAACTGCACCATGCCCCAGGAAGTAAGTCCGGGTTTTGCTTTCAGCAGATACCTGAAATATGGAGCCTGGAGCAGGATCTGGTCGATATAGAATTGTCTTTCCGGGCGGGGGCCCACAAGACTCATTTCTCCTATTAAGATGTTCCAAAGCTGCGGCAGTTCATCGATCCGCCATTTTCTCATCAGTTTCCCCCATGCGGTAATGCGTACATCCTGTGTGGAGGACAAAACCGGCCCGTTCGATTCTGCATCTTTCAACATGGAACGGAATTTATAAATATAGAATTTTTTACCTTTATAACCGATCCGTTCCTGCGAATAGATGATGGGGCCGGGGGAGGAAAATTTAACCCGCAGCGCTGAATAGATCATAAGAGGGGATAACAGCAGGAGGCCGGCAAGTGAAACAAGGATATCGGTCAGCCGTTTGATATTTTGTTGCCATTCCGGCATCAGCCCTGTTTGTATATCTGATAGCACGGCGCCATATACGTTGCTGGTCTTTACAGAACCCGACAGGATATCCAGTATATCGGGAATGATCTTTATTTCGACATCTTTTTCGCTGAGCCGGTCAATGATTTTTTCCACATCATCTTTTTCGGATCCTTCCATTGCAATGACGACCAGCTCAATATTGTTTTGGTCAATCGCTTTTTCCAGATCGGCCATAGATCCCAATTGCGGCAATTCTTTATGGATGCCAATGTTTGCACCGGATTCGTTGCTCACAAATCCGGTATAGTGATATCCTGATACGAGCAATCCTTTCCGCGTTTCCCCAAATGTTTTTGCGGCTATTGAGTTGGCGCCCACGAGCAGGGTCCTGAATACGACCTCTCCTTTTTCTATCTGCTTTCTGCTGATATGCAGCAGCAGCCAGCGGCCCAGGATCGTGCAGATGAACTGCACAATAATAAAAGCAAAATAGGTCTTGTAGTAGTAACGGTAATCCGTTTGGGGATCATTGATCACGATGGCAAAGAACAGTACGGTACAGCCGATGATACTGCAGATGGCCGTTGTAGAAAATTCGTTGAGTCTTGATTTTTTGTAGAGATCATGGTAAGATCCGGCCATTCCAAAAAAGATCAGCCAGCATGCAGGAACTGTGAGAATACCCAGCCAGAAACGGTTATTCAGCACAATCTGGTGTCCAATAAAGATGGGTTCAGCGAGCAGTGACCGGCGGGTGAAATAAAGGATGATCCAGGATAGAATTGCCGCGAAGTAATCGCTCAAAATATACCAGATAATATGAATCTTTTTGGAAGCCGGCATGCAGTCAGTCAGGTATTGATGGAATTGTGTTTTATTTTCTGTAAAATCTGATGTGCAATATCCATTGCGCGGTATCCATCCACTTCTGAAACGATGGGCGTTGTATTATTGACAATGGCTTCACAAAATTTTTCCAATTCCATTTTGATCGCATTGACTTCCGGCACCGTAGGGTTCAGCACAGCAATCGTTTTTTTACCATGCAGGGTTTCAATATCGAAGGAGAAAGCATCGAGGTCCAGTTCGGTTCTTAATTTGATCACTTCAGTTTTCTTGTTGAGAAAATCAATTCCTATATACGCATCTTTCTGGAAAAGCCGCATCTTCCGCATTCTCTTCATCGAAATGCGGCTGGAGGTAAGATTTACCACACATCCATTGTTAAATTCGATGCGCACATTGGCAATGTCAGGGGTGTCCGTCATAACCGCAACACCGCTGGCAGAAATACTTTTTACTTCACTTTTTACGATGCTCAGAATGATATCAATATCGTGGATCATGAGGTCGAGGATCACGCTCACTTCGGTTCCCCGGGGATTGAATTGCGCCAGGCGGTGCACTTCAATAAACATCGGGTTGAGGCTCGTCATCTCCAGCGCCAGGTACGCGGGGTTGAATCTTTCTACATGACCTACCTGTAATTT
>DATHGW010000630.1:0-7934 GCA_035317445.1 Puia sp. | reverse complement strand
CCATCCCCTCATCCTGGCCTACGACAGCGCCGCCAGAGTATTGTACGTGAGGACCCGCCCCAGCCATGCCGCCGAAACCGTCGCCGCCGTTCACCATTTCTGGCAGCAATATGACGGTGCCTACCCATTCTCGTATTCCTTCCTCGACGATGACTTTGATAAAATGTACCGCTCCGACCAACGCGTTGGCACGCTTTTCAATGTTTTTGCGGTGGTCACCATCATCATCTCATGCCTTGGGCTCTTTGGTCTCGCCACCTACTCCGCACAGATCCGGATAAAGGAGATCGGCATCCGGCGAGTCCTCGGCGCCAGCGTCACCCAGGTCACCGTCCTGCTCGTGCGGGATTTTATTGCGTTGATTGCCGTGGCCTTTCTGATCGCCGCGCCGGTGGCGGGTTGGCTGATGAATGGCTGGCTGCACAACTACGCCTACCGGATGAAGCTAACCGTGTGGATATTTTGCGGGTACCGCGGTCGTCGTCCTCGCCATTGCTTTGCTGACCGTGTGTAGCCAGGCGATCCGGGCGGCCCTGGCTAATCCGGTAAAAAGTCTGCGAACGGAGTGATTGCGCTAAAGGCTCCGAGCGGAGTGATCGCGCTGCAGTTATTATTCCCATAGATCACGCCCTCCTTAATGACGTAACGGACCTGCCCCATCGCGTGGATATCCGCCACCAGATCAAACTGGAAATTGGCTGGACATGGATAAATGCAAATTATTGGGGATCAGGAGTGAACGTCGAATGTAAAAATTTATTATTGCAGTTTTGTTTTGAAGAATTGAAAACCTTGCGTGTACAATTCAAGAAGGACGAGCTTAATATCCGGTCAAGGAAAGCAATTGAAAAAATTGGGGGAAGGTTTGAGGGAATTTTACGTAAAGACAGAATAAAACATAACGGCGAATCCCGTAACGCTGCTTACTACAGTATAATTGATTCAGAATGGCCAAATGTGAAAAAAAACCTTGAGGATATGCTTCAAAGACATAAATGATATATAGTCCTGATGCAAGATGTATTGCCCTATCAGATGCGAGGAATTCTATCTGCAAATTGCGACTTTTGGTGGGTCAGAAAATGACCCGTTTCCCCCTTTTTAAGTCTAGCTTTGTTTTCGTATTAAGCCTAATTAAAAAAGGCGAAAACAGAAAACTAACCTAATTTGTTAACCATGAAAAAAGTATTGTCAGTTATTTTAGTTGGAATCATTTTTCTGTCCTTGGCATCCTGGTCATACGTTAAAACTGATACCATATCAGCGGGAGAACAGCCACAGATAGCTTCCGACAATAAGGGTGTTATCAGAGTAGTTTTTGGACAATCAGACAAAATATTTTGCGCCACATCCAATGATAAAGGAATCACGTTTTCGCCACCCGTCCTGGTAGCATTATTGCCTAAAATGCACTTAGGTATGTCGAGGGGACCTCAATTTGCAAGTTCGGCCAACTATTCGGTAATTACTGCCCAGGATAAGCTCGGTTATATTCATTGGTATCGGCTTAATCATTCATCCAATGAATGGAAGACCATGGGAATAGTAAATGACCTGAAAGGATCGGCGCCCGAAGGGCTAATGGGCATTGCAGCCGATAAAAAGGACAATTTTTATGCGGTTTGGCTGGATACCAGAGTCGGCGGCCGAAATAATATCTTTTTCTCTTCGCTGGCAGATAGGGCCGTTAACTGGTCAAAAAATCGCCTGGTTTATCGCTCACCGGATAGTCTTGTATGCGGTTGCTGCAAACCAAGTATAGCTGTGAACGGTTCAGGAGTAGCCATCATGTTCCGCAACTGGCTGAATGGATCGAGGGACCTGTATTTGTTAAAATCTTTAAATGCTGGGACATCATTTGATGCGGCGCAAAAAATAGGAATAGACACATGGAAACTCAACGGATGCCCGATGGATGGCGGTGGCCTTGCTATTGATGCTTCAAATATGATCCGCACTGTCTGGCAGCGGAAAGGTATGGTGTATTTCTGTCAAGCCGGTCAACCTGAAGTCAATATTGGGAAAGGAAGAAACTGCGCTATTTCGGGAAGCGGGTCTAATACGGTCTTGACATTCCAGAATAATGATACGGTTAAAGTTGTAACCCTCAAAAACAATAGCGAACTCGTTGTAGGTAATGGCAGCTTCATAAAATCTGTTGTTTTACCGGACAATAGAATACTTTGTGTTTGGGAGCAGGACAACAAAATTAAATTTAAGAAGATCTGAGGTTAGGAATAATTTGGTCCGTTGCATGAACAAATGTTCATGAGCCTGCTACATTTTCTATATTGAGGAATCACAGCGATGATGAGTAGACAAAAGATCTAAAAAAAAGCACACTTCGATAATATTGACTCACCATTGACCCATAATAATATTTTCTATTGATTTTCAATATGATGCAAATCCAGTCCCGGGCACCTTAAATTAAATTAACCCGTTGATTTTCAGCGGGTTTTATTTTTTGGTGAGTCATTTTCTGACTCATTTCCCTTCTTTCTACGACAATAGATGACTCATCAATGACTCACGAGATTTGCATTTTTGACTCACCAAAATATGCAAATCATGGCGATCAATATCGTGGAAAGAATATCGCGAACCAGGGCCCAATTCACGGGGATCGCATTTATGGAAGATTGGGCAGGAAATTCCATCACGAAATACAAGTTTGTAATAAACAGATGTTCATGATAGTGACCGCATGCAATGTGAAGCCCATTCTTTGCCGTTGATCCACCCCAAGAAAGAAATTATACAATGAAATTTTTAATCAATAAATTGCTGCTGTTCCTGAAATGCTGTCTTATGGTATGAAGATTTTTATCCTCATTATATGCTGTTTTCTTGCTGCTGAATCTACTGAGGCTCAAAATAATAAGATTGACAGCCTCAACCGCCTTATCGGTAAAACCACCACGGATACTGAAAGGATTCAGCTTACCTTAAAAAAAATAAATGTACTCGGTAACATAAACCTGGACTCTGCCATAGCCTTAGCTAAACAAACGCTTGAAGCCGCACAGAAAATCAACTACTACAGAGGCGAAATTGACCTGAGGCAAAATCTGGTTTCAAATTATTGTTTTAAAGGTGAATATGGGCCTGCAGAAGAAAATTTGAAATTTTTAGAACATTTCATAAAGACCTCAAAAGACTCTTCTGATTTTGCTTCTGTTTATGGAAACAGGGGCATGATGTATGGTATGCAGAGCAAGTACGATTCTTCTATTTATTGGTATGAAAAAGCAATTGGTATATCAGAACGCTCAGATAAAAAACAATCGTTGGGTGCGTATTATTCAAATATTGCCATTGCTTACCAGCAGCAATCAAATTTTGTACAGGCTTTATTCTATCAGCAAAAAGCATTGCTGATATCAGAAAAAAATAAAAATGAAGTCCAGGTTGCTTACACTTTAATGAATATGGGCAATACCTATGACAACATGGAAGATTTCACAAGGGCCGAACAGAGTTACCTGAATGCAATTAAACTCGCAAAAAAAGAGACCCTTACCAATGTCGAACTATACGGTTACAGCAACCTCGCTTCCTTGTACATAAAACAAAATAAGTGGAAGCAGGTTTATGAATTTGCCATGAAAGCCGCGGCCCTTGGCGGTTCTATGGGAGACCAGGGTATACAGGCAGCCAGCATGTCCAAAGCCGCTACTGCATTAGCCTATGCCAATAAGCCGGTCAAAGCTGAAGCGTTGGCTAAAAAAGCTATAGCACTAGCCGATTCATCTCGCCAACCATTAAATATTTATCAGGCATATTCCAGTATGGGCACCATATTGAGGCTTAAGGGCAGTTATGCAGCAGCAATCCCTTATTTCCAGAAAGGTTTTGAGTCAATGAAAGGTTCAGATATGTACACGGTAGACAACGGGGAGGTATATAATGAGTTATCTGCATGTTACGAAAAAATAGGAAACTACAGCAAAGCCTTGGAAAACTATAAGATAGCTACGCAAATGACCGATTCTGCACGTAGTAAACATAATATTCAAAAGGCTACTGAGCTTAATATGAATTATGAATTTGAAAAAAAACAGGAGGCACAGAAGACGCAGCAAATAGCAAAAGACGAAGTGGCAGGGGCAAGGCAACTGGCTTTGATAGTGGGTCTGGGATTAACATTAGTGCTCGCGGTCGGTGCTTTTGTTGGTTTTAAGAATAAACAGAAAGCAAACGCTTTGCTCAAAAATCAAAAACAAGAAATCGAAAATACACTTGTCCTTCTTAAAGCCACCCAGACCCAACTTATACAATCAGAAAAAATGGCGTCCCTTGGTGAGCTCACTGCTGGCATAGCACACGAGATACAGAACCCATTAAATTTTGTCAATAACTTTTCTGAAGTGAATACAGAACTCCTTGATGAAATGAATAGGGAAATAGTGGCAGAAAATATCGCTGGGATAAGAAATATTGCTGCTGATCTTGAGAGAAACATGGAAAAGATCACAAATCACGGTAAGCGTGCTGACGCCATTGTCAAAGGCATGCTACAGCACACTAGAATCAGCCACGGTCATATGGAACCACGAGATATTAGCGCCTTAGCAGATGAATATCTAAAATTAAGTTACCAGGGATTTAGGGCAAAGGACATATCCTTCCATGCAACTTTGGAAACGGACTTTGATCAAAGTATTGAAAAAACAAATATTGTCCCACAGGATATTGGACGTGTTTTGCTCAACTTGTATAACAATGCCTTCTACGCAGTTTCAGAAAAGAAAAAACTACACCCGAATGGCTATGAGCCTATTGTTTCTGTAACCACAAAAAAGATGGATGGTAAAGTTGAAATCAGGGTTAAAGATAATGGCAATGGTATCCAAAAAAAAGTATTGGATAAAATTTTTCAACCATTTTTTACTACAAAGCCTGCAGGACAGGGAACGGGCCTTGGTTTATCCATGAACTATGATATCATTAAAGCACATAGAGGAGAAATAAATGTGGAAACGAAAGAAGGTGAATTTGCTGAGTTCATTATCCATTTGCCTACTTAAGTCCAGCCTTGCTTTTTTTTGAATCGTTTCATCAAAAGATATCACATTGAATGCAAGTCAGTGGCAGAAAATCTAACAACTGACTCACCATTGACAAATAATATTAATTTCTATTGATCTTCAATTCATATAAATCCAGTCGCCGGGATATAACCTACTGAATTTCGATTTGCTATTTCTTATTATGGCAGCCTATAGATTTGTGGCTGGCACAGGCACTCCTTAAACTCATGTAGCATGTTTAAATTATTTTCAATTGTATTATGCTTAGCTATCACGAATGTGTTTTAGATCAGTAATAGGCAAATCGCCGCCAACAGGCGATATTGAGGGTTAAATAAGCTTCACGGGTACAAAACCTCTTTTGAAGGCGATCCTTGCGATCTTCGTCGAAAACTCAATAATCTTAAATACTGAGTATTCAATTTTGTAAGATGGGAAACTAAAAAACCAGATTATGAAAAGACTATTATTATTTACATTGCTGACATTGACATTTACCAGCAGCTCTGTGTTCGCCCAATTTACACAATCACAAATGGTTAACGAGTGGGAGCGCGCGAAAGCGTATACAAAAGAATACCTGGATGCCATGCCCGAAGACGGCTATGCTTTTAAACCAACACCAGAGATACGTTCATTCGCACAACAGATGCTTCACCTGGCCGATCTGAACTATGCCTTTGCGTCAATAGCAAGCGGTAAGCCAAGCCCGTTTGGCCATACATCCGCCGATCACAACAAACTTGAACGCACAGCTGGCCAGACTAAGAAAGCAACTACCAAAACAGTGATGAACAGCTATGATTTTATAATAACCATCCTCCAAAACATGACGGCCGATCAGTTGCAGGAAGCAATGAACCCTAAGAAACCCGATGTTACCCGGTTCGGGATGTTTGGCAAAGCCTTTGAGCACCAAACCCATCATCGTGGCCAGGCCACTATTTACCTGCGTTTAAAAGGAATAACGCCGCCGGGAGAAAAGCTGTTTTAGCAGTTTGGAAGCAAGAACCAAGAGCCAAGAATCGAAGCAAAAAAAACCAGCAATATGAAAAAAATAGCCTTATTGGGTACACTCATGATGTTGGTCTTTGCGGGCAGCCCGGCGTTTGCACAATTTACCCAACCAGAAATGATAAAAGAATGGCAGCGCGCAAAAACCTATACTAAAGAATACTTGAATGCAATGCCTGCAGTTAGCTATGCCTTTAAACCGATGCCTGAGATCCGTTCATTTGCTGAGCAGATGCTGCATTTGGCGTGGACCAATTATTTTTTTGCATCATGGGCGGGCGGGAGGCAAAACCCATTTGATAAAACAGATTACGATAAGATTGCATCACATACAAAGGAAGCAACCACTAAAGCTGTGATGGATAGCTATGATTTCATCATCAGTTCGCTGCAAAACATGATGCCCGACCAAATAAATGAAGTTTTGAAAAAAAAGACGGCACAGAGCTGTCGAGGGCTAATTTATTCGGTAAAGCATTTGAACATCAAACCCATCACCGTGGCCAAATGACCATTTACCTGCGTTTAAAAGGGATAGTGCCACCGGCAGAGAACTTGTTTTAGCCCAGGTATAGTCCACGATCCCCTTGCATGGGCGCAAATATGCCGTGTTATTATTTCAGTAGCGTATATTTAATTTTGTAAAATGGTAGTTAACCGGCAGATCAATTATAAACGTATTTTAAAGCACCTACTGTTCTGGTTGGCCTATACACTGTACCAAATATTACAGCAGCTGTGGGAAAATACGGACGAGTTTTCGTTCCATGCAAGGCCCCAATTGTTCACCAATATACCCATCGACATCTTGTTTGTTTATATCAACCTTTATGTGTTGATGCCACATTTTTATTATAAACGGCGATATGTGCAATATGTGCTCACATTAATTGTCCTGTTACTTGCTGATGGTATTGTTGCCAGGTATTTTACCTGGGCCGTATGGCTTAACTGGGATAAACTTCATAACCCAGATATCTATTTGTCGGAGAATAAGAACTTCTTTATTCCCGTCAGGATATTAAGGAACTCTGTGCAGACCTACCCCGTGATTGCAGTTACCATGCTGATCAAATTGATGGACAATTCCTTTAAACAGGAAAAACAACTGCGCGAAATTGAGAAGGAAAAGTTTTCAGCGGAATTGCGTTTATTAAAAGCACAGATCAACCCACATTTCTTTTTCAATACGCTTAACAGCCTGTACGCGTTAACGCTGAAAGGTTCTGCACAGGCATCAAAAGTGGTGCTTCGCCTGTCGGACCTGATGCATTATATGCTTTATGAAGCCAGTTCGAATAAAGTGCTGCTAAAGGACGAAATTAAGTATCTCGAAAATTATATCTCAATCGAACAATTGCGGTTCGCTGAAAGGCTCGACCTTTCCTTTCAATACTCTGGCGATATTGAGGGTAAGCACATAGCGCCCTTGTTAATGCTGCCATTTGTTGAAAATGCCTTTAAACACGGTGTTGAAAACGACAAGGGATGGGTAACCATTAACCTGAATGTGATAGGCAGCCGCTTGTTTTTAAAAGTTGAGAACAGTTGTACCGCAGTTTCAAAACAAAAAAGCAGTGGGATGGGATTGAAAAATGTCAAACGCAGACTTGAACTGATGTATCCGGGTAATTATCAATTGACTATTAACGAAACCGCTGGCGCGTTTGAGGCGGAACTGGAGATGGATATATGAAAAAGATCAACTGCATAATTGCCGATGATGAGGCTCTGGCAAGGGAGGTGATAATAACCCATGTGCAAAAGGTTGAACGCCTTTGCCTTGTTGCCACCAGTTCAAACGGGGTCGAGGTGTTTAATATGCTTAAGACAAAATCCGCAGATCTTTTATTTTTAGATATCCAGATGCCGCATTTAACAGGTATC
>DATHGW010000629.1:0-4331 GCA_035317445.1 Puia sp. | reverse complement strand
GGTTGACGCTTTTGTAAAGGAAAATGCGGACCTGGCGGAAGAATTGAATATTCTGCAGCAGTCGAAAATGCAACCAGACCGCGCGATCATCTTCGAAAATAAGAAATCACTGTTGAAACATCCGGCCGGAAATTCCCTGATCAATGAATTCAACTATGAAGAATTCTTTGTACTCTATGTGGATGGTGAATTGAGCGAATCTCAAAAAAATGACGTGCAGGAATATGTTCTTTTACATCCCCGGCTGAAACAGGAGCTGGATCTTTTGCAACAGACCTGCCTGGTGCCTGACCAGCAGATTGTATTTGAAAGAAAAGAAGTTTTATATAGACAAGAAGAGGAAGAAAAGGTCATACGATTACGGTTTCCCTGGATCAGAATGGCTGCTGCTGCCATTATTTTGTTGCTTGCCGGTTTCCTGGTTTTCAGGTATGCAGGCAGTCGTGCTAAACAAACCAATATTCCCGCTAACCGGTCTGTCGCTGCCGCAGAAAATGATAACCTGAAAAAAAATGATGTGGCCCATGTAACTCCTGCAACGAATGATTCGTTATATCATGCAAAGCAGGTTGAAAGAGCCGTCACGATGCAGGTCCCTGATAAAAAAGTAAAAGGCGATCCCGTACCGAAAAAGTACCCGCGCTCTGTGGATGCGGAATCTGATGAGTCTATGACGAAATTATCTCCTCCTGTGCACAGTAAGACCAATGAACGGGCTCCGGTGCTCGAGACGGGAAAAACAGAAATTCCCGCTCCTGCTACCCTGATCGCCGCAACAGACCACCAGGCTCAAAACAAAGCGCCTGAAGCTGAAACGGAAACAAAACAAAGCAGCAAAGGAATTGCTTACAATGATATGACTGCAGATACAGAAAACGGAATCAGCATACTGACTTCCTCTTCCGCCGGAAAAAATAAAATGCGTGGTTTCTTCAGAAAAGTATCCCGTGTTTTTGAAAAAAGAACCGGGATTGACGACGAGAGCAACAAAAGGGCTGTACTTGTCGGGAACTTTCAAATCGCATTGAAATAATTATTTATTAAACGTGAAATATGAAACAACAATTTTTGTTCATGGCAGGGTTATGCCTGTCCCTGTGCGGCCTTGCTCAAACGGATACTATCCCGAAAACAGATGCTCATGTAGATACACTGCACATCGGAACCATGATCATTGTAAAAAAGGGCGATCCCTATAGTGGAGATGGAACCGAAGTACACATCAACAGGCGTCATTATTACAAACCATCCAATATCAGCACCAATTGGGTGATCGTAGACCTGGGATTCGCCAACTTCAACGACAAAACCAATTATTCTTCAGCGGCCGCGCAGCAATTTGCGCCGGGCAGCACCAGTGACTGGTTTAATTTGCGCAATGGAAAATCAGTGGACGTGAACATCTGGCTTTTTATGCAGCGACTGAATGTGATCAAACATGTTGTGAACCTTAAATACGGTTTGGGCATCGAACTCAACAATTACCGGTATACCGAGGACATCAGGTACCAGACTGCTCCAACACGGGTGATGATGGATACGATTCACTTTACTAAAAACAAACTGGCAGCTGATTATGTAACGGTACCCTTTATGCTGAATTTTAATTTCACGCCGCACCGCAGGGAAGGATTTGGAATTAGTGTGGGAGCAAGTGCGGGCTATCTTTATAATTCCCGGCAGAAACTCATCAGTAGGGAATTCGGGAAAAAGAAGACACACGATAATTTTGACCTCAACCCATGGAAAATATCCTGGATCGCCGAAGTGCAATTGGGCCCTGTAAAATTATACGGATCCTATGCTACGCAAAGCATGTTCAAGACGGGATTGGACCAAACTCCTTACACTGCGGGCATCCGGTTAAGCAATTGGTAACACCCATTCCAGAAAGGGGAAGCTGTACCTTTTTAAGAGAATAAACTGGTAGCCTTTTCACCACCGGTTTATTTTTTTAAATCCCTGTAAACCAATCGTTAAATTTTGTTAACAGAGAAAATATTTGCCTCGTTCACCGCGTTTAGGATGGATTAAATGATGGTGAAATGACCATGAAAAAAATCCTCATTCTTCCTGTCGCAATGTTTATCCTTTTCGGATTCCGTGAAACGAATAAAAGAACCAGGCACAGGAGTTTTTTTAATCGCCACCTCGATGGAGAGATCACCATAGTTGTGGTTAAATCAACGTATGAATTAAAGGTTTACGACCAGGATGGATGGTATGCAACCTATCCTGCAGTATTCGGCAGCAAATCGCTGGACGATAAAATGATGGAAGGAGATCGGAAGACGCCCGAAGGTGTTTATCATATTGCCTCCAAAAGGCCCCATGAAAAATGGGATAAGATGATGCTGATCGATTTTCCAACCCAGGCAGACATTGACAAATTCAATGAGCGCAAAGCCAAGGGTCTGATTCCAAAAGGCAAAAAAATAGGCGGCGGCATCGCGATCCATGGCACCTGGGCCCATGATGACCTTGCCGTGGATCTCTATCAAAACTGGACCAACGGATGCATTGCCCTGAAATGCGAAGACGTTGATGAACTCTACGAAATGGCGCCCGTGGGGACGAAAGTTACCATCCTAAAAGATGAATAAGATTTCTTTCCCCTAAAGCTTTCCACTCTTAATCTCCTCCACAACCGACGGATCAAGCAAGGTTGTAGTATCGCCGAGATTAGTGGTTTCGCCTTCAGCAATTTTTCTGAGTATCCTCCGCATGATCTTACCGCTCCTGGTTTTCGGCAGGCCCTGTACAAATTGAATTTTATCTGGCTTGGCAATGGCCCCGATAACCCTGGCCACTGTTTGTGCGATACCAGCGCGGTAGAGTTTTTCATCACCCGAACTTCCCCCGTGGTAGATCACGAAGGCATAAATGCCCTGTCCCTTGATGTCATGCGGATAGCCCACTACTGCACTTTCCACCACGCCGGTATGCATATTGATGGCATTCTCCACTTCGGCTGTGCCTATCCGGTGGCCACTCACATTCAGCACGTCATCGACGCGGCCGGTAATGCGGTAATTGCCGTTTTCATCCCGGAGCGCCCCATCTCCCGTAAAATACAGGTTTGGATAGGTAGCAAAATAGTTCAGGCGGCAGCGCTCATGGTCTCCGTATGTTGTCCTGATGATGGATGGCCAGGGAAATTTGATGCAGAGGTTTCCGTTTGCAGGATTGCCTTCCACTTCTTTGCCATTTTCATCCACCAGCACAGGCTGTATACCGGGCAGGGGCAGGGTGGCGAACGAAGGCTTTTGCGGCGTGATGCCGGCGAGATTCGAAATTAAAATACCCCCGGTTTCCGTCTGCCACCAGGTATCAACAACCGGGCATCTGCCCTTGCCGATATTTTCGTGGTACCAATGCCAGGCTTCTTCGTTGATCGGCTCTCCAACCGTACCCAGCACTTTCAGAGAGCCCAGGTCTTTATTCTGTACATGCTCCAGTCCAAATCCCATCAGACTGCGAATGGCAGTAGGTGCCGTGTACAATATATTTACTTTGTATTTGTCCACGATATCCCAGAATCGTCCGGCATCGGGCCAGGTGGGAATGCCTTCAAACATCAGGGCACAGGCGCCCGCGCTGAGCGGACCGTATACGATATAACTGTGGCCGGTGATCCATCCAATATCGGCCGTGCAAAAATAAATGTCTCCCGGTTTATACTGGAACGTGTTGACAAAGCTGTAATTGGTATACACCATGTACCCACCGCAACTGTGGACCACGCCCTTGGGCTTGCCCGTCGATCCCGAAGTATAGAGAATGAAGAGCATGTCTTCTGCATCCATAACTTCTGCCGGGAAACCGGGATTTCCTGCAGCCTCCACTTTCCTGATCTCATCTTCCCACCAGGAGTCTCTTCCGGCGATCATACTAACGGGCTGCCTTGTACGCGAAAGCACGATGACCTTTTTTACTGATGGGCAACTGCCGAGTGCGTCATCGATCACTGACTTTAGCGGAATTTCTTTGTTGCCCCTGAACCCGCCGTCCGCGGTAATGACCAGGCTGCATTGTGCATCCTGTATTCTGTCTGATATGCTCTGTGCAGAAAATCCGCCGAAAACCACGGAATGGATAGCGCCGATCCTGGCGCAGGCCAACACCGCAATCGCCAGTTCAGGAAGCATGGGCATGTAAATGCATAACCTGTCGCCCTTTTTAACCCCATTGTTTTTCAGGACATGGGCGAACTGGCAAACCTTCGCATGCAGTTCCCGGTAAGTAATCCTGCGGTTTGCCTCCGAAGGATCATTGGGCTCCCAGAGTATGGCCGGCAGATCGCCCTTTGATTCCAAATGCCTGTCGAGACA
>DATHGW010000628.1:0-3734 GCA_035317445.1 Puia sp. | reverse complement strand
GAAGAGCTTCCATCCAATCCTTAACTGCAGGGATTTCCAACGCCTTGTCGGCGCCCTCTTCCGCTCTCAGCTTTTGCCATTCGTTTTGAATGTGTTTGAGTTCAGTCGCAAGAAATCTTTTTATCTCCACATATCTATCGTCATCTTCCACCAATTGTTGCCTGCTGCTGGTAGCCGCATCGTCATCTTTCGTAGTGCCTGGACCATTGTAGGCATCCAACTCGTCCACTTTCAATTCACCGATCAGGTAACTTGCATAAACACCTCTTTCTGCAAAATCTCCTAGAATATCTTCTTGAGCCATTTTACCCCGGACGAAAATCGCAATCCGGTTGAGGTTTTCCCCCTCTTCATCTTTCAGGTGTTTTACTTCTCTCACAGTTCCAAGCCATCCTGATATGGACAACTGAAACCCTTCCGCAACTTCGCTTCTGTCGAAGTGCTGAGCTTGAGGTGATAAATTTTTTACTTCGCCCTGATCACCGTATGTCCATAGATATTGGAGCTTGTTATAGTAATCTCGGTCGGATGGAATTATTTCTTGATCGTCGACGAATACTTGGAAACCCTGTGAAGGCCCGATAATTGAAAAGCGCCTGGCCAATCGTCGTATCAAAGCTTCTGTCGTGTGAGCAGTTTGTCGTTTGCGCAGGTCAGTCAAGGTAATTCTCGTGCCCTTTTCAAAATCGATTTCGTCAGTAGAAATCGCCTCGGGATTATATGTTCCTTCCCCACCAGCGCCCTCGATCTTTCGGCGAATATCCTCCAGCTTCATTCGAAAAGCGCTTTCGACACCCTCCTTGGTGGTCTCGATTTCCACAGTGCCGGCAATCGAAAAAAGAGATAATTTGCCAATCCCTTTTCTACCCATCGGCTTTCTACCTTTATCCGTATCGCCTGGTTGTTCATCGCGACGGCGATATCCAACAGTAAGAAATCGTTTGTTGATATCATCAGGGTCCATGCCTTTCCCGGTGTCCTGTATGATAATCGTATCAGCCTCTCTATTCCAATTCACATGAACATCATCGGCATCTGCATCATAAGCATTAGCAACTATTTCTGAAAGCACAGCGGGAACATTGCTGTATAAGTTGATCCCCAAATGTTCAAGTACGTTCAAACTGATAGTAAGTGAAAATTGGTTTGGGGTTGCGCTCATGCTCGTTCTTTAAGATGACGGCTTATTGATTTTGCGATTGCTCGGCCCAGTTTGACAGGAACTGCGTTTCCTATTAGACGACCCAATAAAGTTAAATTCAGCTCTGCATCTCTATCGATGAATTTATAATGTCGCGGAAAACTTTGCAATATTGCAGCTTCCCTCAAAGAAATCGCTCGATGTTGTTGTGGGTGACCGAACCTTCCATTACCGTAACCATAACATTGAGTAGTCATAGTTGGCGCGGGCCCATCCCATTTCATTCTGCCATAAACACTTGGATACGTTTTACCGGAAGTTATTTGATGACATTTTGCAACGATGGCTTTCGGCCAATCTTTCCAAGTGCCACCAGGTTTAGAGACTTTTATTCTTTTAAGATTGATCTCGCTTAGGCTTGCGGCAGTATGAATTCTGTCCTTTTCATGAGTTTGCCCAGCCTTCAATGATGGCATGTTGCCGATAGCTTTCTTTACGGTAAAAGGAGTCTTTGCAGTAGAGGGAATTAGTTCAAGCTTGTCGTATTTAGACGCTAACAAAACAAGTCTTTTACGAATCTGAGGAACTCCATAAAGAGAACTATCGACGACATCGTACCACACCTTATACCCCTGACGCTTAAGTGAAGAAACAAATGTTGCAAATATCGGATGCTTTCTTAGTGCCGGAACATTTTCCATTGTCACGATTTGTGGCTTGCATTCCCTAACCAACCTGGAAAACTGACCCAACAAATTCCATTTATTATCACGTTCCTGATCGTAGCGATGAGCATAAGAAGAAAAGGGTTGACAAGGTGCGCAGCCAGCTAATACTTTTATCTGTGCACCGTTGAATAGTTTATTTAAATCTTTTCCTGTCAAGTCGGAAATATCTGCCTTTACAAATTTTCCATTGTTGTTGCTTTTGTAAGCATATTCACAAGCGGGATCCAAATCTACTCCAGCGGCGACTTTCATACCTTCCAGTACAAAACCATGCGACAACCCTCCGACGCCGCAGAAGAGGTCAACGACAATAATTTTTTTTCTCTTTTTTTTGGTCTTCCCAGCCATTTACACTCCTTTTGATAAAATACCGATCATCTGACAATAAATCAATACAAATTATATGCAATTTACGCCCAATATTCGTCGAGTCCAATAGCATATAAGCTGGTAATTCCAAATATGCCGATTCTTACCGTGAAAGCTCGTCGGAAATCCGCTTATCTTCTTTGATAGTGAATGTGTCTTTGATGTGGTCAATGACGCGTTCAACGAGTGAAGAAAATGCTTCGTCTTCAAGACCAATTACTTACATGCGAAGGCTTAAGAAATAAATGTAACGAATTTATGAAAAAGATTGAGATCAGGGAATTGTTAGATCCACTATTAGACCCGAACCGAAATAGGATTTAGAAATAAAAAAATAAGACCTGCATTAAATGATGAAACCCACTACTGTGGCGGGTTTCATTGTACCCGGGACGGGAATTGAACCCGTACTCCCGTTGCGGGGAACAGGATTTTAAGTCCTGCGCGTCTACCAATTCCGCCACCCAGGTATAACAAAACAAAAAATTCCATCCGCATCAGGCGGATGGAATCAAAGAGCGGAAGACGAGATTCGAACCCGCGACCCTCACCTTGGCAAGGTGATGCTCTACCAGCTGAGCTACTTCCGCATAAAATCAACGTGAATTCCAAGAACTTTACAGGGCTGCAAAAATAAGGAATACATGCCTTCCGGGAAAATTTTTTACCTATTTATACTGCGGGGTATACAGCGTATTGCTGGGGACGTTGACATCGGGCTTGCCCTTATACCGGTGCGTATACAGGCCATAACAGCCACCCAGAACCAGCGCCAGCACGCACAATACCTGCAGATAAAACAGGAATACCGAGGAATTGACCCAGCTATAGGTGATGTCTCTTAATTTGGGATTCTTAACTTCTTCTTGTTCCATGGAATGGCATTTGCTTCGCAAAAATAATGGTTTAGCTGAAAAAATCAGCTTTTGTTCTCTACTATTTCGCTAAAGGTTTTTTTGCCCAAAACGAAATGCTGCCAGACCACACTTCGCTTAAACAGGCCATTCAACAAGCCATTTTTTTTCTTAGGGAATACGCTCTGATGCCTGTTCATGACCATCCATTTGGCAAAGGCAAGGTGCGCCTCCAGGATGGCCAGGAAATAGACCAGCTGTCCCGCAAGCAGGGATTTCCACGCCGAAATGATGTCGAGCAATAAACGAAAAGGGATCGTCCAAAGGGCACGCCCAATGGGCAGGTTCTTGGCCATCATAATGAGGTTGTTCCTGAAATTCCAAAACACTTTCCGCTCATTGCCTTTTGGTAAAGTGCCGCCCCCTACATGGTACACTACCGATTGCGGACAGACAAAAACACGGTGACCCGCTAACTGCAATCGCCAGCAAAAATCGATCTCCTCCTGGTGGGCAAAAAAATATTCATCCAATCCACCCAGTTCGTGAAACAGTGTGCTGCGTACAAAAAGCGCGGCACCACTGGCCCAAAATACCGGCACAGAATCATCATATTGCCCATGGTCCTTTTCACAAATATCA
>DATHGW010000627.1:0-3115 GCA_035317445.1 Puia sp. | reverse complement strand
GATTTACACGCTCCCCAGATCCAGGGATACTTCGATATTCCGGTGGATCACCTCGACAGCTCCGCCATTTTTATCCCTTATATTGAACAACTCAGGCTGGAAAACCTTACCTTTGCGGCCCCCGATGTGGGAAGCGCCAATCGCATCCGTGAGATTGCGTCTTATTTTAATGCCGAGATGGTGATTTGCGACAAGCACAGAAAACGGGCCAACGAAATTGCAAGCATGGTGGTGATCGGAGATGTGACGGATAAAGACGTGGTATTGATCGATGACATCTGCGATACGGGAGGCACTTTAGCCAAGGCTGCGGGCCTGCTGAAAGATAAGGGTGCCCGGAGTGTGAGAGCACTTTGTACACACCCGGTGCTGAGTGGCAATGCCTATCAAAACATCGAGAACAGCGTGCTGGAAGAATTGGTAGTCTGTGACACGATCCCCCTGAGGCAGCAAAGCAACAAGATCAAACAGGTAAGTGTATCTGAACTTTTTGCTGTGGCCATCAGAAATGCATTTGAAAACAAGAGTATAACGGGATTGTTCATCCATTCCCAATTGCGCAATAAATAATCTGCTGTCAATAATTAAATAAACATACAATGAAGACGATTACAATCGAAGGACAACTCAGGACCGAACTAGGCAAACAAGCCGCCCGCCAAATTCGCTCTGAGGGCAAAGTGCCCGGTGTAATTTATGGGGGTGCGCAGGAGTTGAACTTTTCTGCTCCTGTGATTGCTTTCAAATCACTGGTGTACACACCGAATTTTCAGCTGGCCGAAATTAAGCTGGATGGAAAATCCTATCGCTGCATTTTGAAAGACCTGCAGTTCGATAAGGTAACGGATGCGTTAAACCATGTTGATTTTTTGGAGTTGGTAGAGGACAAAAAAGTCATTGCCTCCATTCCCATTAAATTCAAAGGGGCTCCGGCCGGCGTTAAAGATGGTGGTAAACTGATTACCAAAATGAAGGCTTTGAAAGTAAAGACACTTCCTAAGTTTTTGAAAGAAAACATTGAAGTGGATCTGACCGAACTTGAGCTGAACGGCAACGTGAGGGTTGAAGATGTGAAAGTGGACAATTATGAAATATTGAATTCACCCCGCATCCCCATCGCCTCCGTGGTGTTGACCCGTGAATTGAAACAGGAAGAAACAGCTGTGGCTGCTCCGGTTGCAGGTGCTCCTGCTGCTGCTGGCGCTGCTCCTGCGGCACCCGCTGCCGCACCTGCCGGGAAAAAATAAGGACAACTTATTTTCTTTTCATAGCCCCGTTTCAAAACGGGGCTTTTTTTTGGATTCAATCCGGGGTTTTATAAATTCATTTATTTTTGATTCCTGTATGTCTAAATTTTTGATCGCCGGGCTGGGGAACATCGGCCCGGAATATAAAGGCACCCGTCATAATATTGGATTCGATATCGTAGATTCGCTCGTAGCGAAGCACGGCGGACAATTTACGGTTGCCCGGCATGCAGAAATCTGCGAATTAAAATGGAAGGGTAAAATACTTTTCTGCATCAAGCCCACGACCTACATGAACCTCAGCGGCAAGGCCGTAAAGTACTGGATGGATAAAGAGAAAATAGCGCTGGAAAATATTTTGGTCGTGGTGGATGAGATTGCTTTGCCGATCACGAAATTGCGGTTAAAGGGCAGGGGTAGTGCCGCCGGTCATAACGGCCTGATCAGTGTAGAAATGGAACTGGGTACGATCAATTATCCCAGGCTGCGCTTTGGCGCCGGCAATGATTTTCAAAAGGGCCAACAGGTAGATTATGTGCTCAGCAAATGGAGCGACACCGAATTACCATTGATAGCACGCAAAGTCGAAAAATCAGTAGAAGTCATCGAAAGCTTCGTTCAAACAGGCATTGAAAGGACTATGAATCAATACAATAAATTAGAGATTACTCTATGATTTGTAATTGGGAATCATTATTTTAGCGGAATATTAGCGTGGCAAAACGGCCATTTGCTGATCATTTTGATATTCAATACTCCTATGGGCCTTTTTAGGCTTTTTTTGAAAACTAAATAAGAATTTTCTATTTAAACCCTTATTGAATATGAAAATATTCTGTGTTGGTCGTAACTACGTTGCCCACGCCATAGAACTGAACAATGATGTTCCGGATGAACCAATTGTCTTCATGAAACCGAAGAGCGCCTTACTGCAGGCACATACTCCTTTTTATTATCCTGAATTTACCAACGAATTGCATTACGAATGTGAATTGGTACTGCGCATATCCAAGAACGGGAAATACATCCAGGATCGCTTTGCCGGTAAATATTATGATGCTCTTTCGGTGGGCATTGATTTTACTGCCAGGGATATTCAAAATGAGTTGAAAGAAAAAGGACTTCCCTGGGAAAAAGCCAAAGCCTGGGATAATTCCGCCGCCGTCGGCAAGTGGATTCCGCTGCAGAACATCAAGAACAAGAAAGACGTTAATTTTTGTCTCTATAAGAACAAAGAGCTCGTTCAGCAAGGCAATTCGGGGTTAATGATCAACAGTTTTGATAAGATCGTCGCCTACATTTCTACTTATTTTTCGGTGAACATCGGTGATCTTGTTTTTACCGGAACGCCCGCAGGAGTAGGTGAATGCGTGGTAGGAGATGAATTGGAAGGATTTATTGAAGATGAGAGTTTGCTGGCCGTTGAAGTGAAATAGACCCGGATCTCTTGCCCATATGATTAGTCCTGATACTTTGCTAAGAGCCTATCGACTCATGTGCTATGCCAGCTCCATGGCGGCCATTTACGAGCGCAACCGTTCCATCTGCAAATATGTTCACGCTGTTTCCCGTGGGCACGAAGCCATACAGCTCGCCACAGCTTTTCAGCTTTTGCCCTGCGACTACGTCAATCCTTACTACCGTGATGAGAGTTTGCTGCTGGGACTTGGGTTTACGCCTTACCAGCTGATGCTTCAATTGCTGGCGAAAGGAGGAGACATTTTTTCGGGTGGAAGGGCCTATTATTCGCATCCCAATTACCGGGGACCTGACATGCCACAGATCATTCCCCAAAGCAGTGCCACCGGTATGCAGGCCATTCCGTCAACGGGTATTGCCCAGGGCCTGGCCTATCTCGAAAAAACAGG
>DATHGW010000626.1:0-6529 GCA_035317445.1 Puia sp. | reverse complement strand
CATCGGATGCTCTCGTCTATACCTGACTGTTGGAGCAGATAACCCCATAGCCTTTGAGGCAGACCAAGTGGATTTTTGTTTTGCATTTTTTTCGGCGCCAGCTCGAATCGGAATTGTTCGAAGTCCTTCCTGAGATCCGGTTCTGGCCGTGAAGGGATCCAGTTCACCAGGATCGTGAAATGATAAGGCTCTTCTGCAAGAATTCCCGCAGCCAGCAAACGAGCTCCCCAGGCTGATAATCGTAGAATCACCGGACCGCTCATGCCCCAATGCGTGATCAGTAACGGGCCGCTCTCCTGTAGTTTACTACCGGAAATTTTGACCTGTGCATTGGGCACCGATACGCCCATGAGCTGCGTGATGGGATCGCCAGGCATATTAAATGTAAACAGGGAAGGAACAGGCGATTCGATTGGGTGTTCCAATTGCGCCATCCATTCGAACAAAGACAATTTCGGGAATCCGCCCGAAGCAATACATACGTAGTCAGGATTCAGCCTCCGCGAATCAGCCAATTCAATGTCGAAACCGGACTCCTTATATTGAATGGATCTGACGGATGTATTTGTGCAGATTTTGACGCCAAAAGTTTCAGCCTCTTTCAATAAACAATCAATGATCGTTTGTGACGAGTCAGTTACAGGAAACATTCTGCCATCGGGTTCTGCCTTTAGTTTCACGCCGCGTTCCCCAAACCAGGCAACTGTGTCAGTTGTAAAGAATTGATGAAAGGCTTTTTTAAGAAACATTGATCCCCGTGGGTATTTGCGGATCATGTCGGCGATGTCAAAACAAGCATGGGTAACATTGCAACGACCACCTCCACTCACTCTTACCTTAGCCAGCAGCTTATTACTTTTTTCCAGGACGGTCACCGCAAGGTTTGAATTCAATCTTGCTGCATTCACTGCACAAAAAAAACCGGCGGCACCGCCGCCGATGACCAGAAGAGATTTTTTGGGCATTTCTTGAAAAGTTGACGGATAACGGTTAACAGATGACAGTTGACAGTATACAGTTGACGGTTGACAGTATAATTGATACTAGAAAGCGAAAAGTTGTTGATAGAAAATTATCAAAAAAAAGCAAGAGCAGTGAACTTCCTTTATCCGTCAACTGTCAACTGCTAACTGTCATCTGTGAAAACAAATACGGATTGGCTTTTTCTGCTGCTTCGATGATGCTGAAATCAGACAGGATATCGGGCGCATTTCTTTGAATATATACATCATGCTCAAAATGAACAGAAGGCTGATGGTCGGCGGTCCGCACCGTCCAGCCATCGGGTTCTGTATACACGTCACGCTTGCCCAAATTGATCATGGGCTCGATGGCCAGTACCAGGCCCTCGCTCATTTTTGGTCCGCTTCCCCGCTTGCCATAATTCGGGACCTGTGGTTCTTCGTGCAGGCTCTTTCCGAGTCCATGCCCTACCAGCTCCCTGACCACTCCATATCCGTATTTCTTTTCCGTATGTTCCTGTATGGCAAAAGAAATATCACCTACCCGGTTACCCGCAATGGCCTTTTCAATGCCTTTATATAGTGATTCTTTCGTAACCCGGATCAACTGCAGCAGCGCGGCCCCGGGATCGCCAATAGCAAACGTGTAAGCATGATCGCCATGGTAGCCATTCTTGTAGACACCAATGTCGATTGAAACAATATCTCCTTCCTTCAACTCCTTTCCATTGGGAAACCCATGTACCACCACATCGTTGACGGAAATACAGGAATTAAAAGGATATCCGCGATAGTTCAGGAATGAAGGTGTTCCCTGGTGATCCCGGATATAGTCACCGATGACCTCGTCGAGTTTTAATCCGGTCACTCCGGGTTTTAGCCATCCTGAGACTTCAGTAAGAGATTGGCTAACCAGCAGGCAACTCTGCCGCATGACTTCAATCTCTGCTTTCGATTTGTAATGAATCATTCTTTTATGCTTCGCTTTATAACAAAAATGATTAAGGTTGGGTTGAGTGTCAAGACAAAATTTTTTATCCCAACACCTAACCCAACCTCTACTGTGAGTAATTAATTTTTTTTAAATGACTGCATTCGTAACTGACTGGCGTCCCTGTATCCTTCCGCTCTTCATCAGACCATCGTACTGGCGCATGAGCAATTGTGTTTCGATCTGTTGCAGGGTATCGAGGATAACCCCTACCATGATCAGTAAAGAAGTTCCGCCGAAGAAGGAAGAAAATCCCTGCGTTACGCCCAAACGTTGCGCAAATCCCGGCAGAATACCGACCAGCGCCAGCAGCACGGCACCAGGTAAAGTGATCTTATCCATGACAGCACCGATAAAATCAGCGGTTGGCTGACCAGGTTTCACTCCGGGAATAAAACCGTTATTCCGCTTGAGGTCGTCTGCAATCTGCTTGGGATTAAAGATCAAAGCTGTATACAAAAAAGTAAATCCGATCACGATAACCGCATAAATGATCATGTGGAGGAAATCGCGCGGATCGGAAAATATTTTAGAAATGCCTTCTTTGTTCTCAAAACTGGTATAGGAAATCAAAGTAGGAAGAAACATAATGGCCTGGGCAAAGATGATGGGCATTACTCCGGCACTGTTTACTTTCAATGGAAGAAACTGGCGGGCTCCTCCAAATTGCCTGTTGCCCACGATTTGTTTGGCATAATTCACCGGCACTTTTCTCACCCCCTGGATCAGCACGATCAGTCCCAGAATAATGGCTACCAGAATGGCGATTTCGATGACAAAGATCAAAATACCACCACTACCCATTGCCGATTTCGCAACAAATTCATTGCGGAGTGAATTGGGAAGGCGGCTCAGAATGCCGATCATGATGATGAGTGAAGTACCATTGCCCAATCCCTTATCCGTGATTTTTTCGCCGAGCCACATGACGAACAGGGTGCCTGCAGTCAGCACGATCGGAGTAGTAAGCCAGAAATAAGTAGAAAAGGAGTCAATAATGGCGTCCTTTCCCATGGTCTTTAAATAACCCACATAAGCGTAAGCCTGCGCGAAAGTGACCACAACGGTCAGGTATCTTGTCCACTGATTGATTTTTTTGCGTCCGCTCTCCCCTTCTTTCTGAACCTTCTGCATTTGTGGAACCAGGATGGTCATCAACTGCATAAAGATCGAAGCGGAGATATAGGGCATAATACCCAGCGCGAGAATGGAAGCCTGTGAAAAGGCCCCGCCAGCAAATGCGTCGATCAGGCCAAGTGCACCCGTCTTTGCGCCAGCCAGGCTACTGAGTTTATTGGGATCGATACCAGGCAATACCACATGCGTACACAAGCGGTAAATCATGATGAACGACAAGGTCACAATGATCTTGCTCTTCAGTTCCTCGATCCCCCAGATATTCTTTAGTGTTTGAATTAATTTCTTCACTCTATAAATTTTGAATGTAAAATGTAAAATCTAAAATGTAAAAGTAAAAAGCATCATAACTTTTGCCCTTTACATTTTAGATTTTACATTCTACATTTCGATAGGCAAGTTACAGAAAATTACTTGAGCATTTCGATAGTTCCGCCTGACGATTCGATTGCCTTTTTGGCCTTTTCGCTGGCTGCATTCACTTTGAAGGTCAGTTTGGTCTTCAATTCTCCTGATGCCAGTATTTTAACCCGGTCATTTTGGTTGATCAATCCATTGATATACAGGTTTTCAACGGAGAATTCCTGTATGCCATATTTTTCCGCCAGCAAATCGATCTGGCCAAGGTTAAAGACTTTATACTCCACCCGGTGGGCATTCTTAAACCCGCGTTTGGGTAACCTGCGCTGGATGGGCATCTGTCCGCCTTCATGGGCCATTTTCCGTTGGTAACCGGTACGGCTCTGACCACCTTTATTACCTTTGGTAGACGTTCCGCCCTTTCCTGAGGCTTCTCCCCTTCCTAATCTTTTTTGTTTGTGCGTTGCACCCTTTGCAGGCCTGATACTGTGTAAATTCATTGTGTTTGATTTTTACTTAACGGGGAATCGCCCCTCGCATGAGATAATGTGTCTTAAGCTTCTTCCACCCTGAGCAAATGATTCACCGCGCGAATCATGCCCAAAATCTGGGGTGAGGCTTCCACTTCCCTGGTCGTATGCAATTTTTTCAGTCCGAGCGCCTTTAAAGTCAATTTCTGACGCTCGGGTCTGTCAATAGCACTTTTAACCTGTGTGATCTTAATCTTTTTCATACTTCAAATTGTCTTATCCGTTGAATACTTTCTTCAATGAGAGGTTGCGTGTCTTGGCAACCTGGATGGGTTCTCTCAACATGGCCAATGCTTTAAAAGTAGCTTTTACTACGTTGTGCGGATTGGCTGATCCCAGCGATTTGGCCAAAACGTCGGTTACGCCGGCGCTTTCCAATACGGCACGCATGCTGCCTCCGGCGATTACGCCAGTACCATGGGCAGCCGGTTTGATCAATACTTTTGCAGCACCTTCCTTGGCCAGTTGGTCATGGGGAATGGTTCCATGCATCACAGGAACCTTGATCAGGTTTTTCTTGGCATCTTCAATTCCTTTCGTAATGGCTTCTTGTACTTCCTTGGCTTTTCCCAAACCATGACCTACAACTCCATTTTCATTGCCAACAACGACGAGCGCAGAAAAACTGAATGCCCGGCCTCCCTTTGTGGTCTTCACCACACGGTTGATCGAAACAACTTTTTCTTTCAGCTCCAGGTCACCAGCTTTAACCCTGTTTAAGATTACTTTTGACATTGTAATTTATTGTATTTACTATTTTTAGAATTCCAGGCCGCCTTCACGTGCCCCGTCAGCCACAGCTTTCACGCGTCCATGATACAGATTGCCGCCGCGGTCAAAAGTTACGCTCTTGATGCCCAGGTCAATGGCCTTGCGGGCTATAACCGAACCAACCAGTTTGCTCTTTTCCGTTTTGTTCACTTTTTGAGCAAGGATATCCTTGTCTCTCGATGAAGCGGCAGCCAGGGTTTTTCCATGATCGTCATCGATCAGCTGCACATAGATATCACTGTTACTCCTGAACACAGACAACCTTGGTCTTTGGCCCGTACCCACAACTTTCTTACGGATCCGGTGTCTGATTTTCTGTCTCTTAATTAACTTGTCCATTTTTCTTATTTTTTAATCCTGATACTGCCAGGATCCAATAGATCAAACATTTCATTCGCATCTCGCCTGAGGCGAGACTAGTCCGCACATTACTTACCCGCTGCCTTACCCGCCTTCTTGCGAACGACTTCACCCGCATAACGCACACCTTTTCCTTTATATGGTTCAGGCTTGCGGAGACCGCGGATCTTGGCGGCTACCTGCCCGATCAGTTGTTTGTCGGCGCCTTCCAGCATGATCTTGGGATTTTCTCCTTTTTCCTGCGAAGTCGACAATTTCAGTTCCTTTGGAATTTCGAAAATAATATTATGAGAATAGCCGAGTGCGAGGTCCAGCAGGTTGCCATGGTTGGAAGCCTTAAATCCCACACCGATCAATTCAAGCTGTCTTTTATACCCTTCACCGACACCCTTCACCATATTAGACACCAGTGAACGATACAGCCCATGCAGGGCACGGTGACGGATCTGGTCTGTAGGACGAACAAATTCAACCTGTCCGTCTTTTACTTCCACACTGATATCCCTGTCAACACTCTGGTGAAGTTCTCCCTTCGGGCCCTTAACGGAAATCACATTTTCCGAATTAACTGTAACGGTTATCCCAGCGGGGATCTGAACTGGTTTTTTACCTATACGAGACATAATGATCTATGATTTTATTTTTTTCTGACCGGTCAGCCTCTATAGGAAGGCTTAATGTATCAGTTCAATCGATTAATACAAATAACACAACACTTCTCCACCAACGTTCTGGGCTTTCGCATCCTTATCGGTCATCACGCCCTTGGAAGTGGATATGATCGCTACGCCCAGGCCATTTTTCACCCTGGCGAATTCAGCAGGACTGGCGTACTGACGCAGTCCGGGACGGCTAACTCTTTCCAGGCTCTTGATCGCCGGCTCCTTGGTGGTAGGATCGTACTTAAGCGCTATCTTAATCACACCTTGTTTGTTATCATCTTCAAACTTGTATTTTAAGATATAGCCCTTGTCATACAAGATCTCTGTCATGCGCTTCTTCAGATTGGAAGCAGGTATTTCCACGATCCTGTGGTTCGCCATCTGCGCATTCCGGATTCTTGTTAAATAATCTGCTATCGGATCAGTAACCATATTGTCTAGTTAAAATGATTTCAAAAAAATATTTTCATCCGCACATCAATTACCAACTCGCCTTGCGAACACCCGGTATCTTCCCCGACAGTGCCATATCGCGGAACACGCCCCTGGAAACACCAAAATACCTGATGTATCCCCTTGGACGACCCGTCAGCTGGCAGCGGTTTTTCAACCGCACCGGAGACGAATTCTTCGGAAGCAGGTCCAGCGCCTTGTAATCGCCGGCCGCTTTCAGTGCAGCACGTCTTTCAGCGTACTTGGCTGACAGCTTTTCTCTTTTTCTTTGTCTGGCTTTGACTGATTCTTTTGCCATATTGT
>DATHGW010000625.1:0-2497 GCA_035317445.1 Puia sp. | reverse complement strand
GGATGAACAATCATGAAGGAGCGATCCTGGTATTCCCGCTGGAATTGCCGTATAAACTCGAGTTGGTGCAGGGGAAGATCACGATCTCTGCTACCAGCCTCCTGACCCTGAAGCCTGGTTGCAGCATTGTGGTGGACAGTTCGGCCGCCAATACCAGTTATATTGACGGGCCAATGCGCAAAGAGGGATTGTCTGCTGCACCATTTTTTCTCTTCCCTGTCGGAAAGAATCCGGTGCTGCGATGGCTGGAGCTCAAGAAAGCCACGGGCAATTTTACCGTGGAATACATCAGGAAGAATCCCAGGTTGCTCGCAAACGGATATGGAACCGGGATTGATCATATCTCTTCGCTTGAATATTGGGCGGTGATTGCTGACCCGGATCCTTTGGCCGCCGCGAATATAGAGTTATCATTTCTTGATCCCGGTAGCGGCGGGGTCACCGATCTGGCAACATTGCGGGTGGCGCAATTGTCGAACAGCACCTGGACGGATGGAGGACAGGATGGTACCAGCGGTTCATTTGGCGCTGCAGGCTCAGTGGTCAGTACATTCCAGGATGAATTGATTGGCGAGCGATATTTTGCATTGGCGAGCAGCGTAAATCTGGAGAATCCTTTGCCGGTGAAACTGATTGATTTTAGTGCCCGTCTTGAAAACAAGGAGGCCTTGTTGCGTTGGCAAATTGATCCGGGGCATGATGCGGACTATTTTGAAATACTGCAAGCAGACCATGACGAAGATTTCAGGATGGTGGGCAAACTTGACGCTTCAGCAAGCCAAACGAGCTATCAATTTGTTATGCCTGTATGGGAAAGCGGATTGAATTATTTCCGTCTGCGGGTGCATGACAATACCGGTATATCATACCTGAGCAGGATCATTCAGGTTCGCCCGGATTCGGATGATGGCGATGTATTAAGCATATATCCAACCGTCGTAAATGCTAATGCCACGGTGATTTTCAAATCGAAAGAAAAGAACAGATTGTCTTGTCTGCTTGTGGGAATGAATGGCAGATCAATAAAAGAATATGCGTTCCTTCTGGAGCCAGGCACCAATTCATTTTCACTTGATTTCTCAGGATTGTCTTCGGGTATTTATCAACTCGTTGGACGGGGCAAGGACGGGAAATACTTTCATGCACGGTTTATTAAGAGCCTACGCTCGCCATAGCGAGCTTCGGCTCTCGAAGGAGGCCTACGCTCGCTCTAGCGAACGATCGGAAAATGCCAACGCAACCGTCAGAGCTTAAATTTCCTGATGATTTCATTCATCTCTTTCTTAAAAACCTTTAATAAAGCTATTTCTGATTTGATAAAACTATTGTCTTCCAGGGATCCCACAACGGCATTCATTTCCCCGGCATTTTCATAGACCATCATCCGGAAATGATTTGAATAATCCTTGGCCCGGGAATCATAAATGCCCCTGGTCATCCATTCCCTGGTCGCAATGGCCTGAACGAATAAATTTTTGAACTGACCGGGATTGATTTTTTTGATATTGATTCCATTCACTGCTTTCAGGGCGGCCAGTGCATGTGATAATTTATCGGTCGGATAGTTTTCTCCCTGTTTTTTATAAAACTGGTGCACCTGTTCCCAGCCTTTGATTTTTCCGGAATGAACCTGCTGAAGGAATTTGGTCAATTCATTTTCGGGTATCAGCTGTCCGCCTGCATTGATCCAGCGGAAAACGGCCCATTTAGAAGGAAGATTTTCAAGCAGGGCTTTCAGGGTTTTGGTTTTCTTTGTTTTGATGAGTCCCATCAGCTGGATCACTGCATAATAGCTGATCAATTCCGTAAACAAGGGGTAGGCCTGGGAAACCTTGACCAACCTCACTTTGCGTTCACTGTTTTCGAATCCATCTGCAATAATGTCCAGCTCATCCACAACGGGATTTTTGCCATCCAATAATTTCCTGCCGATCGTGCGGATCTCATCTTCTGTATATTTTTTCCCCGGTTCAAATTGCTGCATATAGGCCTTACCGGTAAACTTCCTGAACAATTCTAATGAATCAATCATCTCATTTACACTATCGGGCGCCAGGTAATCATATTCCAGCAATTGCGTTTTATCAATTCTCCTGTCCCGGGTAGTATATTTCCATGAATTCCTGGCCAACGCATACATGTTATGCAGGAACCAGTATGCCGGCATCAGCAACAATTCATCCTTGCTCACTTCATTGCTGATCAAAGAAAAAGGGATGGGAATATTTAGTTCTGAAGGATAGTCGCCTTTGGCCAGGATATTGAAAGAAGCAAATTTTGAATTGTGCTTCAGGCTGACGCATAAGCCGGGCCAGAATCCCCGGCCTGCAACCATTTCGCCATCCGGGCTCCTGGAATTGTGGTTTGATCCGATCGTGGCGCCGGCGGCCATATTGCTCTGCCCCATCAGCAGCGCTGCGCAAAGGAAAGAATTATTGTGATGTTGTTCGTGGGCCGGAAAGATCAGTGAATTCAACACTTCGCAGCAGGAGATGGT
>DATHGW010000624.1:0-2630 GCA_035317445.1 Puia sp. | reverse complement strand
CAAAGGCGTGTATGTTTATTTTCGTTATGATACTGACCAGACAATCATGTGTGTGATGAATACCAATGATCAGCCAGTAACCTTCGACCTATCCAGGTTTAGCGAAAGAATGGCCGGGTTTGGTAAGGCCCTTGACGTAGCTACCGGAACGACATTCACGCTTGATCCAACGCTGACGGTAGGTGGCAAATACCTACTTGTTATGGAATTGCAGCATTAAATTCTCCCAATGGCTTATCGAAAGCACGAGATAGTGTGGCGGTGACTCATCGGGGAGGATTTTTTGTTTGCTTTGACTCACAACATCGATGACTGCACAACCCTTCGCCCGCTTTTGCCCCAGTCCTTCGTACTTTCTTTTAAGGCGTCGAGCAATGATTTGTAGGTGACTTTTTTACCCTTGGCCTGAACAGTCAGCGTTGCAGGATTTACTTCTACCTGCTGCACTTTGGTTGCAAACCAGGTAACATGCTGGTGGGGGAGGGCCACGCCCAGGATCATGCCGGGCAGGCCCGTAAAGGATTCCGGGCCGCCGGGTGCAATGATTTCATCCGTATAAAACGCTACCACATAAATTGAATCCATGACGATAGCATTGGCTCTCCGACATGGAAAACCGGCGATCACACGGGTTTCATCGGTTATTTTCCATTTGATCTTTCGCAGGCTGTCCTGCAAAAAGAATGTTTGACCCAATACCTTTTTCTGACTGGCGAATTTGCCGTCCTGCAGGTCAGACTGAATGACATTATTTTCTCCCGGTTGCTCCGACATCCATTGAGGTATTTTATTGTTATCGGAATTGTCCCGACCGGGCCGGTACAATATCCGATCCGGCGTAAAAGTCAGTTCATAGTAGTCAATTTTGAATTTCGGAACGGCCTTTTTCATGACATCCGACCAGGATTCATCTTCCCCCCAATCCTTCATCTGGTCGTATAAATTGAGCCGCTTTTCATATTCAATTTTTCCTGTGGTAAGAAAGACCGCATGCTGTGCCTGCGAACGCGTAGCCATCATGGTCAGGGCAAGCAAAGCGACGTTTTTAATCAGATGCATATACAGACAGTTAAGTGATGAATATCAATCGTTTTTTGGCATGGGTGTACCGGCTTTTGTAAAGTTCCAGACAAGGGACAACATGAAATAACGCTGAATGGTACTATACGTACTCTGGGAAATATAATTGCTGTTGACAGTCCTGTTGAAACCAATATTCATATTCAGTAAGTCATTGACCGAAGCTTTCACCTGCAGAGCATCATTTTTGGTGAATTTTTTCCCGATCCAGGCATTCCAAAAATATACATTCGTGTTGTTCTCGAAAACGGATGTCTTCTGCCGGATGTTCATGTCAACATCGGTATGTACCTGAAATTTGAGCGGTAAAAAAACATCAAAATCCGGCCGGATATTATAGGTCCAGTAACTGGTCTTAATGTTCGGCTGAATGGAGGAAGTACTCTGTGTAAAAGTTGCATTCGCTGAAAGTCCAAGGCCATACTTCTTTTCTTTATATTTATTCAGGTTCAGGTTCAGCGAATAATTTGCACTATTGGTCACATTGCGCACATTGTTTACTATGCTCACATACCTGCTGCTGTTGAAGTTGGGGCCAAGATCGATATTGATGCCGGGTTTCTTCCATTTGAATCCATAACCCAAATAGGCACGAAGGCTATAGTTGCCATCCACATTGACGGCCTGCAAAACCCTGCGGCCCACGGAGTCTATATAGTCCCGGCTGCTGATGGCGTCTTCAGTAAAATTGACAGAAATACTGGAATAAATATAACGCGATGAAATTTCGTTATAATCATTATAACCGAGCTGCACATTATTGGAAAATTGGGGCCTCAGTTCAGGATTTCCTATCGATATATTCAGCGGGTCTTCATTGTTGGCCACTGGCTGAATTTGCTGTATCGTAGGCTGAGTGGTACTTCCGCTGTAATTAAGCCTGAGACTGCTTTGCCTGCTGAACATATAGCTCATATTGGCCCGGGGATACCAGTTGATAAAATCCCTCTTGCTGACAATATGATTGGGTATATCATCTTGTTCGAATTTAGAAAACCCGACGTCTGAACCCCCATTGATCCTGAACTTCTTTTTGATCAGGCTGTAATTTAAGCCGGCTCTCTGAGTAAATATGTTAAAGAGATAGTCATTGCTGTACAAGCTGTCGAGAGCGGTGTATTTGCCGTCGACCGCCTTGCTGAATGAACTCCTGTTTGAATTGCTGTTGTTCACGGTAATGCCATAGTTCACCAACAATGCCGAAGACTTCGACAGGGGTTCTGAATAAGTCAGTCTTGAATCAAACATCAGGTTCTTGTTGTTGAAATTCTTATGCTGATCGATCACTTGTTTCGGAGAAGTTCCGGCGCTGAAAAAGTCATTCTCCGCAAAAAGGGAACCATCCGTCAGGTTGGCCTTGTAGGTTTGCGTCAGATTGAAGGAAAGGGTGCGGCCTTTTTTCCTGAGCTTTTTACGCCAGAGGATATTTGTGTTCAGCGAACTAATGTCCCCGATGGTCGAAACATTCCTGTTGCTTTGGTTTACGAGGGCACTATCGATTGCGCGGGCCTCGGAATAATACTGGCTGTTGGTGATCTTATGATCTGTGC
>DATHGW010000623.1:0-4953 GCA_035317445.1 Puia sp. | reverse complement strand
ATGAATGGGGCAGCGTAGTGGCACTGACCTATATTGACGCTCAAAGAGTATTTCCTGACTACAATGAAATGGCCGACGCGAAAGCCCTGCTGGAAAGCATTGCGCGCAGTTTCGGATATTACTATGGCGTTCGCAAAAAGGTGAGGATAAACACGGTTTCACAATCACCCACCCGTACCACTGCAGGAAGCGGGGTAAAAGGTTTCGACGGATTCATCACGTACGCGGAAAAAATGAGTCCTTTGGGCAACGCTACAGGTGATCAGTGCGCTGCATATTGCGCCATGCTATTCAGTGACCTCGGAAAGATGGTCACCATGCAGAATCTCTTTCATGACGGGGGGTTCTCTCTAACAGGGGTCACGGAGGGGGTTATTCAGCAGATGGAGAAATAAGAAAAAGGAAATGAGGAATAAGAAAGTAATTCTTTAGTATTCGTCTTCATTGAAAAAGAAATCTTCCTGCGAAGGATAGTCTGGCCAGATGTCATCGATCCCTTCATAGATTTCTCCTTCGTCTTCGAGTTCCTGCAAGTTTTCAACAACTTCTATGGGAGCTCCCGAACGAATGGCATAGTCTATCAATTCATCTTTGGTAGCCGGCCAGGGCGCATCTTCCAAGTAGCTGGCTAATTCAAGTGTCCAAAACATCGTATTCCTGTTTTATTTCTGAAAGGGTTAATGGCGTGGCGGAAAAAAATCCAATTCGATCAAATCCGCAGCTGGTTTCCTGTGTCCGGCCCCGCTTAATTTTCCGCAAAAGTAATTTTAAATATGAAACAACCAAATAAGAGTCAGAATTTAACGTGGTTATCACCTACTGAATTGTATCGGTTTAGATCATAATGGCCGGCATTCAATAAATTTACCCGCAATTCAATAGAATATGAGGGTGAACCTGTAGGTTTGTAATCATGCGTATGATCAACTAAAGCAATATGTTAAAGGCTAAGGATATACATAAGCATTATGGGGATCTGTGGGTATTGAAAGGAGTGGATATCGAAATCGGGACTGGCGAAATCGTTAGTATTGTCGGGCCCTCGGGGTCTGGTAAAAGTACATTATTGCATATCCTGGGAACCCTGGATCAGGCGGCAAAGGGTGAGATCTTCCTGGGGGACCAAAAAATAAACGGACTATCAGGCAAGCCCATGGCTGCTTTTCGGAATAAGCACATGGGCTTTGTATTCCAATTTCATCACCTGTTACCTGAATTCAGCGCGGTGGAGAACGTCTGCATCCCGGGCTGGATAGGCGGCGGCAAAAAAAAACAGGTAGAACAAAGGGCAATTGAACTTTTGAACAGCCTGGGCATCGGCGGCAGGCTGGATCACAAACCCCAGGCATTATCCGGCGGCGAGCAACAAAGGGTGGCCGTGGCCAGGGCATTGATCAACAACCCCGATATCATTTTTGCAGACGAACCCACCGGCAATCTTGACTCAACCCACGCAAGAGACCTGCACCAGCTTTTTTTTGACCTTCGCAAACAATTCAACCAAACCTTCCTGATCGTAACCCACAATGAAGAACTGGCTCAAATGAGCGACAGAACTTTGCACATGAAAGACGGAAAAATAATGAGCTGATGTGCGGATGCCTTGTAGTCCTGTCATTCCGAGCGAAGCGAGGAATCAGCGACATGAGGCAACCCGCCCAGTGACTGATTCCTCGCTTCGCTCGGAATGACAAGCATAACGCATTCGCACTTCAGCTCATTCGCACATTAGATTCTGGCCTTCCAAACAATCTCCGGCACATTGAGTTTAAAAGCAAGCCATCGTGCCAGAACAAAAAGATAATCGCTCAGGCGATTGAGGTATTTGATGACCAGGGGATCAATGAATGACTTGTTTTCCTGCAGACTTACGCATAATCTTTCCGCCCTCCGGCAAACACAGCGACATATATGGGCCGTTGAAACCGATATATGGCCTCCCGGCAAAATAAAAGCCTTCATTACCGGCAGGACCATATCCATGGCATCGATTTCATTTTCCAGCAGCAGAACATCATTTTCTTTGAGATCAGGGATCTTCATCAGTATTTTTTTATCCGGTTCTGTAGCCAGCAAAGAGCCAATGGTAAATAAACGATCCTGTATTTCTCTCAACATTGCATTCGTATGTTTGTCTGCGATGCCATCATTTAAAAGACCAATAAAAGAATTCAATTCATCTATCGTGCCGTATGATTCAATGCGGATATGACTTTTGGGGACTTTTGATCCTCCGATCAGCGAGGTCTTTCCCTTGTCGCCGGTTTTGGTATAGATTTTTATCGCCATGCGCTTGAAATGTTTGTCTACCGTGAACGCTTATTGAGTTTGATCTGGTATTCATAATTGTCTCCTGATGCCCTGGCAATAACAAATCCTTCCTGCAGGCTCCGCTTGCGTTGATCCGGCGTCAGTCGCTCATCCTCATCAAATAATAACTCGGTGATCATCGTATCGTATCCAGCTGCAGTGATCTCACAATGGATATGTGACGGCAAAATGCTTTTAGGATACCCTATAGGGTGAATGCTGTGCAATACAAATTTGCCTTCGGCATTCGTGACCATATAGCCAAACAATCTTGCATGCCGGCGGTCGCCCTCATTGCCGAAAAAATGCGTGGTGTCGAATGCATAGAAGCCCCTGTTATCTGTTTGATAACAGTACACCATGGCTTTTTTAACCGGTTTACCTTTGCCGTCTTTTACCAAACCGGTAACGGTGATTTTTTTTCCGGATTCCGCGGGTCCGATGATCTGAAGATTGCTTTTGCTGGTGAATTGTTTGATGTATTCCCGGAAAGTTGTGTTTGCATGAAGGAAATTCCATAGCGGGTTGGTCAGCACCTGCTCCGTGGAAGCGCCGGTTTTGAACTGCAGATGCACTGCCCGCAAGGCAGAAGTTGTATCCAGCTGTTGCGCCGAAACAGATCCCCCCATCAAAATAAAAAATAATATTCTGTATATAGCAGAGGTGTTCACTTCGAATCTTAAACCGGCTGGAAGGCCGCGGCCTTAAGTTTATCCGTTTCGATCTGGCCATCCCTGAGCCTCACCACGCGGTGTGCGTATTTAGCAATGTCTTCTTCATGCGTCACCAACACTACGGTATTGCCGGCTGCCTGGATGGCATCGAATATATCCATGATTTCGATGGATGTCTTCGTGTCCAGATTGCCGGTAGGTTCATCGGCCAGGATCAGGGAAGGATTGTTGACCAGGGCCCTGGCAATAGCCACACGCTGGGCCTGTCCGCCGGACAATTCATTAGGTTTATGGTGACTTCTGTCTGTCAGGCTCACCTTCTCTAACACTGCCATAGCCATTTCCTGCCGTGTTTTCCGCGAGATGCCGGCATAAACCAGCGGCAATGCAACATTTTCAGCTGCGGTCAGCCTGGGCAGCAGGTTGAATTGCTGAAATACAAAACCGATTTCCTTGTTCCTGACTTCCGCCAGATCATCATCGGGCATCTGGCTCACATCGAGGCCATTCAATATGTAGGTGCCGGATGTGGGGGAATCGAGGCATCCCAAAATATTCATTAGGGTACTTTTGCCCGATCCCGATGGACCCATCAGGGCAACATATTCATTTTTCTGAATGTTAAGCGAAATGCCCTTTAGCACAGCCAACGCCTGCTTGCCCATGTAATAGCTCTTGCAAATATCTTCAAGATGTATAATAGGTGAACTCATAATTAATTATTGATCAACAGAGGGATTTTTTATCACTTTGGGGACTTTAAAATAAATTCCGTCTGTAGATGGTGCATTTCGCAGCGCTTCCGGCCGGGAAGAGGAACCCTGTACCAGGTCAGCCCTCAACGCGTTGATCTCATCACCCATGTGCAATAAGGGTTCAACGCCGGTTGTTTCCAATTCGTTCAATTTTTCCACAAAACTGATCATCCGCTCCAGGTCCTTTTTAATCTCTTCTTTTTCCACCGCATTAAATTCCAGGCAAGCCAGGTTAGACAGGTTGTTGATCAGTGCGTCATTAACTTCCATGCAAATTGAATATTGACAAAAATAACTGATTCAGTCATAATTTCTAATGCTTTTGGATAAAAGGGCCTAAGAGTTAACCTTTTGCGGGATTATAACGGTTTTATACGCATATTTATGACCGGGAAACACCTGATCCGTTTGTAGAACCTGTCAGGTGTTTCTTATCTTCGCCGTCTTTTATGGAGAAAAAAAAAGAGATCGTCTTAAGTGGTATCCGCCCTACCGGGTTTGTACACCTTGGTAACTACCTGGGGGCCATCCTGAATTGGGTGCGGATGCAGAATGAATTCGACTGTTACTATTGTATTGTAGACTGGCATAGCCTGACTACTCATCCCGATACCAGGGAAATTCAAGCCCATGTGACCCGTCTATTGGCGGAATTGGTTGGAAGCGGACTGGACCCGGAAAAATGTGTTCTGTATCTTCAGAGTGATGTGCCTGAAATAGCAGAATTGTATTACTATCTGAATACACTCGCATATAAAGGCGAATTGGAAAAAACAGTCACATTTAAAGACAAGGTGAGATCGCAGCCAGACAATGTTAACGCCGCTTTGCTGACCTATCCTGTGTTGCAGTCAGCAGATATCCTGATTCACCGCGCCGCAAAAGTTCCTGTGGGAAAGGACCAGGAGCAGCATATTGAAATGACGAGAAGGTTTGCAGAACGGTTCAACTACAGGTATGGCGAAGTCTTTCCCCTTCCACAGGCATTTAATTATGGTGGGAATCTGGTGAAGATCATGAGCCTCGACGGAAATGGTAAAATGAGCAAGAGCGAAAACCAGATGAATACACTGTACCTGGCTGATTTAGACGATTTGATTCGAAAGAAAATCATGAAGGCAAAAACAGACAGCGGACCGGCAACCGCGAATGCCGCCAAGCCCGATTACATTGAAGGCTTGTTTGGGTTGATGAAGATCGTGCGCAGCGCAGAT
>DATHGW010000622.1:0-6154 GCA_035317445.1 Puia sp. | reverse complement strand
AATTAACTTTTGAGGTAACAATAAAATCGAAGATTAAAATACCTATAAAAAAGAAGTAAAGTACACAAATCACGGTGACCACAACTGGTCTTTTAGGTTTTTTCCTTTCATCTGGCAGAAATGGATCTAATATATTTTCCTGGTCCATGATCTAAATTTGATAGAAATTATTAAATTTCATATCGATACTCTTCATCTGAAAATTTTGTAAAATCTCAATTTAATGAAGCCTTTAATTATTGCCTTGCTGCTATTTCCTTTTCTAGCCTGGGGACAAACTGATTCAAAGATACCCTATTTCCAAAATGACCCCTTCGTTTCAAGCCCTTTTGATTTCCAACTAAGCGTCACCAATGTTAACATGAAGTTTGGAGATTTTCTAAACCTGCAAAAAACGCCGATAAGAAATGTGTATGACAGTTCGGTAACCGACACGATGTACACTTTTTGTACAGACCAAACAAAAACAAAAATAAAAATCTACCATTCAAAAATCAGCGATATCATTGAATCCATGCATATTGTTACGGATAGAATAAGACTCAGGAAGAATATCAGGGTTGGGATGACCAGGCCTGAATTTGAAAAAACTTTCGGGATAAAGAGCGCCGCCGATGAAATCGATATTGGAGATTTAGAGCGGAATACCGTTTTTAAATTTAGTTTTTCAAAGGAGAAATTGGTTGCTATTGATTATTCGGGATATCTGGAGTGAAGGGGAATCCAACCCGCCAAAAAAATCTGCGCAATGATTAGAGAAGCTGAACCCAAAGATCTGCCAGTCATTCTGGATATCATGAATGAGGCTATTCTGAATTCCACAACGGTATACGATTATGCGCCGAAGACGATGGAGTTTGTAGAGGATTGGTTTCAGAAAAAGCATCTGGATAAAGCTCCCGTCTTAGTATATGAGATGGATCGCAAAACCGTAGCCTATGGCACGTATGGCAGGTTCAGGCCCAGGGATGCGTACCGGTTCAGTGTTGAACATTCTATTTATGTGCACAAGGATTTTCGGGGCGCAGGAACCGGAACACAATTATTGGCTGAGTTGATAAAAAGGGCCAAAGAGGAAGGCTATCATACTATGATTGCCGGCATAGATGCTGCAAATGAAAAAAGCTACGAGTTTCATAGAAAAATGGGTTTCGTGGAAGCCGGCCGGGTCAAAGAGGTTGGATATAAATTTGATACATGGTTGGATTTGATTTTTATGCAATTGATGCTAAAAAAAGACCGGACTTAATCCGGCCTGGTTCATAGCATATCAATGACTTGAGCAAACTATTTCATTGTGGTGAAAAAACTAACATCACCCGATAAATCTACCTGGAGTACTATTGCGTTGCTATCGTTCTTCAGCTCAACAAAATAACTGTCAATATGACTAAAGGAATTTTCATATAAGGTCATATCCGTTTCATTGCTTTCATTGTCATCAAATCGAATGACACTGGCGATAGTATAACCAGCATATTTTTCCAGGATTTTAGTTTGTGCATGCTGGGGCAAATCAGTAAAGGCTTTCTTTTGTGTGGTTCCTGCCAGCTGATTTTCATCATCGTAATAAGCCCTGATTTCTTTCTTACCCTGGGTAAACGATACTTCGTTGAAGTTTTTTGTTCTCACAAAATGAACATTCGTTGCCTTAGGAAAATCTATGGCAAACTGGTTCTCAGTAAGATCATTTACTGTAGTCTCATTTTCCATGCTGTTGTCACTGCGGATTTCCTTCCTGGTATCCTTTTGCAACATCGTTGCTTCTGTTGCGTCATCCTGATCATTATTATTTTGCGCAAATGTTACGGTACTGGTTATGAGCAAAATACCTGCTGCTAAAAAACTCTTTTTCATAATTTCTGTTTTATTGTTTTTAAAATTTTAGAACACAAAGCTATATGTCATGCTGTGATCACATATATGCCAGTCGTTCAACGGGCAGTTTCTGTCGCCCAAAACAGAAATCCATTCGGTAAGGCAAATCCCTCACAACTGTTTATTTTTTCTCATCTCGTTCTGATTTAGGTCATCCAGGTATTGTCCCTTTAAATGATCATAAAAAGAATGCCTGTCGATCAGGTAGGAGGCCAGGCTGGCGACCAGTCCGGCAAGCATCAGGTGCAGAATCACACTATGACGATCGGTCATTTCAACGACAAGAATCGTGGAGGTAAACGGCGTTCTGGTAATTCCGGTCAGGAATCCAACCATGCCTGAAAGAATAAGCAGGTTGGCGTTTGATTCCGACAAATGCATCCAACCCGATACTGCAGAGCCGATGCTTGCGCCTGCACTCAATGCCGGAGCAAACACGCCGCCGGCGGCCCCGACGGTAAAAGAAAGTATGGATCCGCCGATTCTCAGCGCGGGCAGGTACCAGGCAGAATATTTATCCTGAGTAAACAAGGCATGCGCCATCAGATCTTTTCCTGATCCCAGCATGTGATGGTCTATAAAAAATGCACAGGTTATAATTATCAGCGCAGCTATGGTTATATACAACAGATGCTGATAAAGGAGACGAAATGAAGATTTCCATTTCAGTAGCGCAAGCATCATTTTGGACATGATACTGGCGGATACTCCGGCAACTACGGCGACCGCGATAACGCCAAAAAAAATAAAGTTAGAGCTGTTGTTTACGTTAGGATACCCAAGATAGAGATAGGGGCCGAGCAATGCCTGCGTAGTTAGCCCCGCAATGATAACAGCCGTGAAAAGCGAGGTCTTAAATTCGCTGATATGGGTTTTGGTTAGTTCTTCAACTGCAAAAACAATCCCTCCCAAAGGCGTATTGAACGCTGCCGCCAATCCGGAAGCAGCACCGGTCATGATCATGTTCTGTTTGGAAATTCTGGGCCACCATTTGGGAAGCCACTGATAGACTTTCTTGAAAACCGATCCTGCGATCTGTATCGTCGGTCCCTCACGCCCAATAACCCCTCCACCAAGCGCCATGACAAGACTAGAAATCATTTTGACGATGATGACACGGATGCTGAGCAGGCGGCTTACTTTGGGCTCATCGGCCGTCGATGACAATTCAATCGATGCCATAACCTGTGGTATTCCGCTACCTCTCGAATATGGCGAAAATCTAACCACAACCCACCAGGCGACGATAAAACATAACGGGGTAATAATAAAAAGTATCCAGCCCCAGTGTTTTAAGATATACGCAGTTTCACGCTCGGCGTATGCAAATAATTTTGCGTACAATACAGCCAATATCCCAGTAAGCAAAGAAGCAGCCCAAAAAGGGATGGCCTGAAGCAGATTTCTTTTAAGCCTTTCGTTTCTTATCCTGTCAAACGATTTCTTGAGCAGGAGCCTGATCTGTTTAACGATCTTCATGAAACGCAAAGGTATTTCAATAGTTCAAAACAACAGCCAGGGTAAAGAACTCCTAAATTCCTTATATTTTTTTGGATACTATATTCAATGTGACTTCCAGTTCATCTGAAATGGTACTGCTTCCTCCTACGCCATAATCTTTCCTGTTGATTTTGAATGATCCCTGAAAGAGATATCCTTCATTGGATGGGGTTGCCGTGAATGGAAAGGAAATATCTTTTGTTTGGTTTTTAATGGTAAGCTTTCCAAAAATAAAAAAAGTCCCGTTCTTATTGGATGGGGTTATTTTGGTTGATATGAAATGGATACGGGGATAGTTCTTCACATCAAAATAACTGTCATTTCGTAAATGGCCGTCGCGCATATTGTTGTCCGTGTTAACAGTATTGGCATCAATGCTGACGTCAATATTGCAAGAGCTGAGATTATTGGGGTCAAACAGAATATTTCCATCCAGTCCACTGAATGAACCAGTCACAGCGAAACCCAGGTTCCTGATCTTAAATTGTACCGAAGATCCCTGGTCTGCAGGTTTGTATTGGGCAAATGCAAAATTTGCAGTTATTGCAACGAGCGATAACAAAATAATTTTCTTCATGTAATATGTTGAATGGTTGAAATGAAATGAAAACAGGAATGGCTGCTCAAACTGGCTCTTTGCATGTTATTTGTTTTATTGCTAACCTGTTTAAGACAGCCTTCCTGTATGAGAAAACATATTTTCATTGTGAGGTGGCATTTTCCGGACGGGGGCTACCATGATGACAAGTGACGCAGGTTATGACCAGTGCCGAATCTCCGATCATCGGATGCCTGAGTTTGAAATATTTCTTATTGATCCCGATCGTCAGGCGCATCATATAGCGGGCTATTTGTTTTTCTGGCTTTTCATCACTGGCATAATCGGGTCGATGGGTGTCCTTGTTTTCTGCATGACAAAAATTGCAGGATATCCCCAGGTCATCCTGGAATTCATCGACCATGATTTTTGACAATTCTTTTGAGCTGATATTTTTCGGTAATACCTTGAGATTTTTATATTTTTCAACAGAAGGGTCTCCCGGTTTGATCGCGGCAACGGCAGCCATAACGGTGACAGATAGCCCGGTGATCACAATAAGCTTACGTGTGAATTGCATAGTCAATAGATTCTTATTATTGTGAAACCTTATCCGCGGCTTCTGTTAATGGAGTATCCGTGATGGCGAGGGTGTGATCGTGTTCCATATAATGCACACTGGTCAATCCCAGCAGCCCGCGCAATTTTTCTGCAGGCACTTTCATCGGGCCGGGTGCGGGAGCTGCACCTGGCTGTGGTTGGGGAAAGGCAGTGGAAGTAGCTGTGTGGAAGGTAATGTTGCCTTCTACTTTTTGCATGGTCTGGTGAATATGTCCGTTCAACACCGTCACTGATCCAAATCGTTTTAGGTAAGAAAGCACCTGGGCACTGTCCCTTGTTCCCCAGCCCCATTGCGGATAAACTGCCCAAAGCGGTATATGCGCAAATACAACGACAGGTGTACTGTTGGAAACCCCCTTCAGGTCATCTTGCAACCAGTTGAGCTGGTCATTTCCTAAAACACCCAATCCACCCTCAGCTGTGTTAACGACGTTGACCAGTCCGATGAAATGCACCCCATGCGAATCAAAACTGTACCACCCATCTCCTTTGGTCCCTTTTCCATAACGCGCAAGGAATTCTTTATTATTGCCATTCAACACATCGTGTTCGCCGGGAACATAAAAAATCTTTTCACTTTTAACAGCCTTCAACGCCTGATCGAGTGTATCAAATTCGTCTGGCTGGGCAAGATGAGAAAGATCTCCCGTATGCAGGATGAATGACGGAGCCGTGGGCATCGCATTAATTTTTTCTATTGCTGCCCGCAGGGTTCCAACCACATCAGGGTTTGCCGGTTTGTTAAACCCAATATGGCTATCACTGATTTGCACAAAGCTGAAATCGGAAGGAGGCATCACCAGGCCTTTTTTCAGACCGCCTGTGGTTTTGTCGATCATCTGGCTCATTCCATATGATTTCAGCACACCGCCGCTCATCATCCAGAAAATGCCGGTCCCAGCCCAGGCCATGCACCGAATGAATCCTTTGCGGTCAATGCCGTCATCGTTTTTGTCGTCGATAATTAAATTTTTTTTTGCCATGGTTATCATTTTATGTGTTACCGAAATATGGCTCAAAAAGAAGATTTAGTTTCATTGCATCCGGATCTTTTACATGAAGCAGGCCGATTTCTTGATTAAATACCGGCCTTAACCGAAATGGGAAAACGACATTGGCGGTCGATGTCAGATTTTTTTACCTTCGTCTCATTTTTTGAAATTGAACGCATTAATAGTTTATATTCATACCATGATCATCCAGAAATCATTTCGGGTAGTATTGGCAATAGCTGTCATTCTTTTTTTTATTATTCGTTGCTCCAATCCAAAAAATTCCAATCTCAAAGAGCCGATTGAGCCCGAATCTTTTGCCTCGCCACGAACGGTTAATGCCAATCCAAATCCTGCGCATTTATCTCCCGAAGAAAGTTTGAAGTCTTTTCGGGTACCTAAGGGCTATCATGTTGAATTGGTTGCCAGCGAACCCATGATCAAGGAACCTGTTGCCATAGCCTGGGATGGGAATGCAAAAATGTATGTAGCCCAGATGGAAACATATATGCAGGACGTCAATGGCACCGGCGAGCAGGGCGCAATCAGCCGGATTATGCTTTTGGAAGATACAAACCATGACGGCAAAATGGATAAAAGTTCCGTATTCATTGATCAATTAAGA
>DATHGW010000621.1:0-7982 GCA_035317445.1 Puia sp. | reverse complement strand
ACTTTCTGAATGTACTTCCACGCTGTCCACAAACTCCGTTTCTTTGTCGCAATAAGGACACACCTGTTCGGATAATATTGGAGAGGTCTCAACCAGGTATTGGTTTTTGTTCGGCATGTACAACTACTTGTTTTGGGATTTGAAGTATTCCTCAATTAGAATGCCAACCCCTTCAGCCTCCTTCTGTCTGCCCTCGGGTATGGAGGTCCAAAACCTTGACGCATTAAAATCTTCGGCCCGGGCAATGACAATCGGGAGTCTTGCACTGGTGAAGGTCACCTGGAATGCAACGTGACCGGGCAGGTTAAGGCGTTCTACCTTTATGGTCACATTATTGACCTGTAATTCAAAATTGTTCTCATTGTTATTCATGCAAAAAGTAGATGTTGTGGAATTCCAATTTGGGCATCAATTTCATAAACTTGGTTTATGGACGTTCAAGCAATACCCAAAAGAAGAAATAAACAACGAGATCATAGCCGGTACAAAGGTATTGTTTCTTTGTTAACAGTGAAGCAATTGAACAAATTGGGTAGTGGTACAGTTTGAAATTATTTGATTTTTTAGGCTTTTAAAAAGCCATATTGATATACTTTAGGCCGATTTTTAATGGATAATATTATTAATTCATCCCTTAAATTGCTTATAAGGGCTTTGTAGGTTGTATCTGTACTTGTATTATTCATTTTCCCCTTTTCATTTCTGCCTTGAAAATATTCCCTTATATCGTATAGGGAAGCGTTTACGTTGCAATCTGGCTGTTTATGGTAATATTTCCAAAGTTCTCTACCGGCATCAAATACCTTTTGGGCTTCTGGAGAAAACTCCAATGGTATCGTTCCATAATTGGAATTATCAAAAAGGGTCGCATTGTTTGACTTTTTTGCTTTACCATGAGTGTATTGAGACATAAAATTACTTGAGAATTTATCTCTAGCATTTACTTCTTGTTCTGTAAAAGGTATCCAGTGGTTAACACCATCCTTAGACTGAATATCATTATTGAAAAGGGTATAAACTAGGCAATCATTCTGAAATTCCCCTTCCTTTTCCCACTCATCATTTGGGTGAAGGAAAAGGTCTCTATCATTAAGCCATGTTGCCGGAATAATTTGACGTACTGTAAAATAAATTGAAGATGGCATTAAATTATTAATTGTGATTTGCCAATGGTGATTATCTGCCGCAATCTTCTTATACGGTTTTTCAATACAAACTGTATTATTATGTTGAAAATCGCTACCAACTCCTGTAATTGTACCGATAGACCCCTTCTCGGCTTTTGAAAATCTAAATAATTTGACCCAATCGTTTATAAATTTAGCATTATCATATGCCCATAGATTTTTTTTGCCTATCAATGTTCCGGTTTTATCATAGACATCGGTAGAAACATGTTCAAATCTTTCTTTTATCCCCGTATTCCATATTTTAAACCCAATAGGGAAACTCCCTTTCACATTATCAAATGTATCAGCAGGAACAATAAAACACTTTTCTAATTTAGCCTCAAAGAAATCTCTGAACTGAATAAACTTAGGAGCTTGCAAGTTTTTCAATTTTGAAAAATCAGCGATAATACACCCATTAATCTCATAATAAATTCTAGTAAGGAACTGTATAGCCAACTCACGTTTGGTATAACCCATTTCATCAGAATATTTTTTATGAATCATGGAAATGGCTATATCTCTGCGCCCTTCTCCTTTTCGACTATCAGCCTCAGCATAAGGCGGGTTAATATAAACAACTAACTTTTTACGCTGATCTGGAGTATTAATTATTTCTTGCAGCCGGGGAGGCAATTTTCTAAAGTCGTCATTTAGAAAATCAAATTGAAAAACGTGGTCATCCAATAGATTTGCCCCGTTTTTTATTCTATCGTGCATTACTTCTACGTCTTGTTTGTCAAGTGTGGAAGCCCAAATATTGTATTTGTTGATAAGCCCATGCAATAAATTACCTGTTCCTGCTGCACAATCCCAAACGTAATAATCGTCTTGCCAATCTTCCCCCAAAACATCTGATAAATACTTTTGCGAAAGTTCAACCCAAATCTGCGGGGTAAAATAACTACCCTTGCGTTCCCTTACGTCTTGCGGAACAATTAAATCACGCCTTTCTACAATGTAGTCCCAATATTCTTCTTTTGGCGGTCGATCATATTTATTCCAAAATTTTATGTGGGCTTTTTGTTGGTCTATAAAGTCAGTTCGTTTACTGCTAAACATCCCCGATTCTTCAAGTTGCCTGTCAAGTTCGTAATGGTCATGTCTTAATAAAACAAATAACTTTTCTTTTAAAGTGTTATTGTCTTGCGATAACAAGTCGGCAAGATAAAAGTCTCCATCAATAACCCCACTTTTTTTAGCAATATTCCAGTTAACTGCAATAGTCGGTTTTACTACTTGTAGCCATTTGTTATAAATGACCATAAAATTATTTTTATCAATTCTAATTTTAGATTCACTTGTTTTTCCAATAATAAAATTAGTCTTGATATACTTTTTTATTTCCGTATCATCACGCCCAAATTTGAAAATAACGAAGTCCTTATTTAATATGGTTATAACTTTTTCGTGGATTAGTTTAAACTCCTTTGAATTATGATTAGATGGCTGTACTCGCCAGTTAAAGTCATTGATATAAAAAATATCGTGAATTTTATTATATGGGATGATTCCAATTTCTTCAGCATCAAATGAGCCTAGAAAAGCAGGAGGCAAGTAGGTATCAAACGTTCTTGCTTTTCCAATTGTTAAGATTAATTGAACTATTGAAGTAACTATGGTATCTTTTTCCTTTTTAGCTTCTGCCCACAGAAAAGATTCTAATCCAAAAATATCCTGAGTAGAATTTGGAATAGTAATGCAAAAATCAACATCTCCCAGGATTCTTGTACAATCGAAATTTTGGAAATACAGCTTTGCCACTTTATTTTTTACTTCTTCTTCCCTTATTTTATTTGGCATACTGTAAGTAGTTGTGATTTGTTGAAAACAATATACTTATATTTTAATTCCTTTCTTATAAGTACCCCGTTTTTTTGGACTTCGTTTTGTGATATGAATGAAAATAATTACTTTAAATTATGGAAGTTGATTACGCTGTTTTAACATTGAAAATAAAAGGAGAACAAAAAGAGTATAAAATTATTTACGATAATCCACTTTTTTCAAAGGAGGTCTTCGATGCATTTGAAAAATGGGCAACGGTTGCCGATGATTTCACAGATGAAAATCTGGTCGCGTACATTAAAATGAAATTTCCTGATCTAAAATGTTTCACCGAAAGGAAGTTTACTGAGCTGCTCGAACAATTTAATTTGAATGCGACACCTCTAAGACCTGATGAAAGTAAAAATTAGTTACTCGGCGGAAGAATGTCATTAGGTGTAACATACCCGGTCAAATAGTTCAAATGTTCGATTGTCGCGTGAATAATTTTTAACGCATAATCTTTTAGGTAAGGATCAGAAATATGATCGGTTATTTCTCCCGCCAATTCATCCAACTGTTCGACAATGTGACTTGTTTTCTCGAAAAGTTCGTGCATAGTTATAAATTTGATTTTGTAAATATAAAAAAGTCCTTAATATAAATTTTGTCAAGGAAACTAGTTTTACCGCCCGCAAGTCTCTGCCAGATTACTAGATTGTACGTATTTTGCACCGGATAACGGGTTATAGTTACTCAATCGCTATTGCATCCAACAGAAAATGGGGCCACGAGGACGCGAAATTAGAAGAGAATTAGAAGAGTTTGATACTGGCTTTTCCCAGTTGATGCCCAAAGAGAATTACACCACTTAATTCTTTTTAATCAATTAGTTTATTCCGCATGCCATACATGATCAATCCTGCAATGGTTTTGGCACCCACTTTGGTTTTCATATTTTGGCGGATGGTTTCGATCGTGCGAGGGCTTAAAAAGACCTCCTTGGAGATTTCTTCGGTGGTCTTATCCTGGGCAAGAAGTTTTAAAATACGAACTTCTTTTTCGGAAAATTTAATCGGGTCGGGGTAGAACTGGCGCACCTGTCGCTTGGTTTGCAATTTCGACAAAACAGCTTTGTTCACTAAATCATTAAAATAAAAATCGTCATTCATACAGGCCAGGATCGCCTGGTAGATCTCATCAGGATCCGTGGTCTTCGTGAGATAAGCATTGGCGCCCATCTCCATCATCTTGGAAATCATTTCCTGGTCATCGTACATCGTGAGCACGATGATCTTCACTTCTTCATATTCCTTTCTCAGAATGCCGATGGCATTGATGCCATCCACTTCAGGCATTCTGATATCCATCAATAGCACATCCGGTTGCTTCAATTGCATTTTGTGGACCAGGTCCTTACCGTCCTCCGCTTCCCAGAGTATTTTCAGGTATTCCTTGTCTTTGAGCGCCATTTTAATGCCATCGCGAAAAATTTTATGGTCGTCTGCAATGGATACTTTGATTACGAGCTCAGCCGTCATACTGAAAAATTGTATAATTATGGGTTATGCCGATATTATTTGGTGATAAAATACTTGTCTTGATTGGTTTTAGGTCAATTCTATCTCGTTTTTAAACAATGTTATGGTTATATCCGCAATTCTTATTCGCATTTTTACGCTTACCCGGTTAAATACCACATATATAAAAAAGAGCGAATCTGCTCTTGTTGGGCCTCGCTGTATCCGCTATTTTTGATTCAGAAGTTGATTGATGAGGATCCAGCCTCAAAAACCATCCAATGTCCGTCCACCGTCCAGTAAGAGATTTCAATATCCTTGAATGCCAAAAGTAAAATCCGGTATCAGTCAACTTCTTCTTTTTCACCTTCGTACCCGGCAAAATTTCCCACAGGTTTAATTAACGATTAAAAACAATTTTAATTGCTCCGTTCGGGCCTACGAGCTCTCCCAATCGTATACTAAAAATTTTAAATGTGTACTTGCCTCAGTCCCGTTTTTAAAATCTAATAGTTAACACTTATCCCGGTTTATTCACATTTTGACCGATTTTGTGAATATCCACTTTATTCTGCGATCTGATGCGGAAGGATTCCGTAATATTCCCCGTAAAAATACTAGGTTATCTCAGAAAAACTACGTTATTTTCACGCGTAAAATAACTATTGAAACCATAGTAAACTAACGACTATTCTCAATTCCAGGCAATTTAAGCCAATTTACCTGAATATAAGGCAGTTGTGAGTTCTTTTTTTTAGGGGTTATTTCGAGGACCAAACTTGAAATTCTCGAACCTCTACAAAATCTAAGAAAAATGAACCAGGAAAAACTTACTGCAAGGCTCAACTATGCTGAAGTTGGGGAAGCGATCAGCCATGAATTGGCAGCCAAAATGGTCAAAAATTTTAATGATTCCTGTCCAAATGAGCCATTTGGGTTCAATGTTGGAAGAAATGTTATTGATCAAATCCTTGCTCAGCCTGGATGTGCTGGGCTTCGTATATTTAAGGCAATTAATGAGGAAGGCAATCAGACGCTTGTCTACGCCGGGGTTGACTTCAAGGGAAATACAATTGTTGAATATCCTGGGGTTGATATGGAGGGTAAATTAGGAAGTGTTGAAGCATTAATTGGCGATAAAACCGAAACGACAATCACTTCCTGGTTTCATTAGGTCTTGATTTAGTTATATATATTTATTTATTCAAGTTTCAATTTTTATATTTGAGATGTAAAAATTGAAACTTGGATAGACTTTTATCTTTTATAACTTATAGCATACCCATTATACTCTTCCTTGTTTTCTGTGCAAAGAAAACAACGAGAGCGTTATGGGTAATTTTTTTTTATCTCCTTTTCTCTTTTGCTTTTGACATCTTACAAGCCAGCTCCTCTTTTGGCAAAGGAAATAAACATGAAATTTGGGGGCTTTACACTATCTGCGAATTCGTTTTTTTCGCGTGTTTTTACTATATAGCATTAGAAAGTCCATCACTAAAGCGATTTATTTTAATTGGCTCTCCTTTAATTTTACTTTTCATTATAATTAGCTATATCAAATCTGACAAGAATGATTTCGACTCAACATCTGCGTCAGTTGAATCAATTACCTTGATTATTTTTTCAATCATGTATTTCTTTGAACAGATTAATCGGCCTCAGACCCTATTTATTTATTCTTCTCCAAATTTTTGGGTTGTATTAGGCATCTTGATTTATATGTCATCAGTCTTGTTCCTATTTATTATTGGGATAATATCACCTAAACAGGCTTACAAATACTGGATCATTAATAACGTTTCTAATTTTATTACCAATATAATTTTTTGCATTGCATTTGTTAGAAATAAATATGCCTTTTCAGATCCGTCCCTAGAAAAATCGTCTTTTTAATCAATTCCATATTCCTGAGAAACCAAAAGGAAACTAAACCCTAAACCCTGGAATATCTACATGGTACTATTACAAGTTTTGAGCTCTGATGACCGGATCTCTACGGTGTTGTTCTTTGGCACCATCGGGATGCTGGCGCTGACTATTGGGCTGATCGTGTTCATTACTTTCCACCAGCGAAAGGTGATCCGCTACCAGCATCAATTACAAAAAATGGAGCAGGACCAGCAAAAAACCCTGCTCAACGCCAGCATCCGCCTGCAGGAAGAAGAAAGACAACGCATCGCCGCCGATCTGCACGACGACGCCGGCCCCCTGCTGGCCACCGCCCGCCTTTACCTCAATGAAAATCTCGTTAACCTCGATAAGACCACCCAGCTGCAAAGCATCTACAACGCCAAAAGCATCATCGACGATACCATACAGCTCATCCGCAACATCTCGCATAGCCTGATGCCACCGACCCTCAAGAACTTCGGTCTCGAGAGCGCTGTCAACGACCTGTTTCAAAAGATCAGCGGCTCGGGCAGCATGAACGCCAGCTGCCGTTTTCACGATTACCGCGAACGCCTGAAACCCGAGAACGAACTCATCATCTTCCGCGTGATACAGGAACTGGTCAACAACATCCTTAAACACAGCAATGCCAGTTTCATACACCTCACACAGAATACCAGCGGCAACAAATTTTTTATCCGCATCCACCACGACGGGCGCGGCATCACCCAGGCTGATTTTGAGAAGCTCAACAAAAGCAATGTGGGCCTGGGTTTAAAAAATATCCAGAGCCGCCTGAAAGTGCTGCAGGGAAAAGTGTTCTTCGAAAAAGACATGTCGCAAACCTATTATAAAGTAACCGTGGAACTCGCGAAGGACGACGATAAGACAGACTAGAAACAGAATTAATATGTATCTTTATTCTTCTCTATTGTGCAATACCTATGGCTGTAATCAAAGTTGCTATCGCTGACGATCACAAAATTTTTCGCAAGGGCGTGGTGTTGTCTTTACGTCCCTATACCAACATCAAATTCGTTCAGGAAGCGGAGAACGGACAGGAGCTGTTGGATGGGCTGGCGGCCTCCCAACCGGATGTGATCCTGATGGACCTGCGGATGCCCCTTAAAGACGGCATCGAGACCACCAAGGTGATCGCCAAAGAATACCCGAAGATCCACATCATCGCGCTGACGATGTACGAGGATGAGCGTTTTGTGAGCCACATGATGGAGATCGGGGCCAATGGTTACCTGCTGAAAAGCGCCGACCCCAGCGAGATCAAAAAAGCGATCGTGGAAGTGGCCGCGAAGGGCTACTACCTCAACAATTTTGTGAACAGGATATTGCTGAAGAAATCACATTCACGTACCAAAACGATCCCCAACCTCAATACCGAGGTCACGCTGAGTGAAAGGGAACGCGAGGTGGTGAAATACATCTGTATGGAATTTACGGCCCAGGAGATCGCCCAGAAGCTCGACGTGAGCCCGCGGACGGTAGAGGCCATCAAAGACCGGCTGATGGAACGCTTTGGCGCCAAAAATACGGCGGGCCTGGTGTTCTTTGCCGTTAAGAATAACCTCATCGATTGACCCTTTCCTCTAAATCATTTTTGTTCAATATGACCATCCTC
>DATHGW010000620.1:0-10577 GCA_035317445.1 Puia sp. | reverse complement strand
TTACTACGGTGGAACAATACCCGCTGCTGGGGTTTGTGAAGGATGTGGCCGGCGCTGCGGTATTGATAGCTGCTATCACGGCTGTGATTATTGGATCATTGATCTTTATTCCAAAAATCTTATGAAAATGAAAAATCTGTTGTCCTCACCAACGTACAGGATCTTTTCGCTGCGAACTGAAATGGAAAAACTTATTATGTTATCTATTTTATTCAGTTGCGGATTGATTGTGACAAGAATATTCCACACGGGCAGGCTTACCTTTGTTTTCCTGGTCTGGAATTTATTCCTGGCATCCGTACCCTATTTTTTTACCAACCTGTTGACTTCAAAACCTGGTTGGACAGACAAAAAGCCACTCGTTATCTTTTTCTTCCTGGTTTGGCTTTTGTGTGTACCCAATGCTTTTTATATTCTTACTGATTTATTTCACCTTGGAGACAAGCACAATGAAACAGCTGTTCCGCTCTGGTACGACCTGGTGCTCATCTTGTCATTTGCGTGGAATGCGCTGTTGCTGGGTATTTTATCCGTCAGGCAGATGGAAAAAATACTGCTCAGACACGCATCATGGAAACATGAATTGTTTTTTTTGTACCCGGTGATGTGGGTGAACGCCCTTGGTATTTACACTGGCCGGTATCTCAGGTACAATACATGGGATGTGATCGCCAATCCTTTTCAGCTTATCCACGACATCGGACACGTTTTGATTCATCCATTTGTTTTTCACGATGCATGGGGTATGATCTTTTGCTTTTCAGTATTGATGACGCTGATCTATCTCACGCTTAAAAATTTGGCTTTGTCATTTCCTAGAAATCCACTCCCATAGAAAAATGCCAAACCGGCTTGGCCTTAAAAAACCCAAGCATTTCCCATCCCGTATCCAGCCGGAGGAAGTACCCTAATAGCGTGCTTCGTATGCCAAACCCATAGCTGCCTACAAAAGGGCCGATACCGCCTGCCTTAATCAGCACTTCGAGGTTATTGTTGTTGGGATCCGTATAATGCACCGTTGGTCTTTCGATCTTCGAATAGGCACCATTCCAGGCAGAACCCAGATCAAAAAACTGCAGCACTTCAAAATTTCTCAGGAAGGCATTGTTGATGGGCTTATTGAAAAGGGTAGTAAAAACCGGCAGGCGCAATTCACTGTTGATGATCACCGCATTGTTCCCATTGGCCACATTCTGATTGAATCCACGCAGGTTTACTGCCAGGGATTGGAACGCATAGTTCGGATCCTGGGGAGTTGGCGTTTGATTTGCTTTCGGAAAAAGCCACCCGTCGGTGCCTCCGAGATAATAAACGATCTTTCTGTTCCCCCAGGAAAAATCGCCTGCTGCCCGAACGGCCCAGATAAAGTTCCTGTAGATAGGATAATAATTGCGGGCGTCGAATCCGAAATTGAATGTGTACCTCCCTTCCGCCTGCTGCGGCTTATTGACCTGAATGTTCCAATCCATATAGGCCTTATACCTGAGTCCGTTCCAGATATTGGTTGTTTTCAGCACCGTATTGTCAAAGACATACTCCAGGTGCATGAGCGCATAGACCTGTTTGTCCTGATCGGGGGCCTTCAGCGCGAGCGTGTCTACGGTAAAAGTAGTTCCATCAGGGCGCAGTATAACCTTATCGGTTCTTTCCCCGATGGACAGACGTAAACTTCTTGCACGGTCAAAAGGATATTTAATCACGGCCTGGAAAAGATTGGTATAGGCTTTTGCGTCAAAGACAGTTGTATTTCCATCAACAGTGGCGATGGCCGCGCCCACGTCGGTTGCGCGATAGTAAATCAATGAATAATCAAATCTCCGTTTCAAATAGTCAACACGCGTGAACCACTCCCCGCCACCATCAAAAAAAGACGAATTGCTGGGAACGAAAACACTTGAACCTGTATTTCCAATCGGGCTCGAATTGGTACCGCCGAAAAGTGGAAGCCTGAGTGCACCAGTAAACCTGAGGTCTTCGAACAAATCAAACACGGATGCTTTGAACATGGCGTTGAAAGCCTGTCCACCACCCATTTGAATCGGCAGGGAGCCGGTATAGGGCTGATATTTATTGATCAGCACGTCGTTGTTAAAGCCTGCAGTAAAATTCTCGGCCGAAAATTTAAGTTTGTAGTCAAACAACTTGGCTTTTTTTAACACCGACTCATCCGGACCTGCTTCCTCGGGCAACAACGGAGAGGGTAATGTGCTGTCCTTTTTCTCTTTATCGAATTCGCTTTCAAAAAAATCCTGCTTTTGTTTGGCCGTATCGACCGTTGTTTTTTGCTGGAACTTGAGCGCCTGCCCGCTGGCCTGCTGTCCTTCCGTAATGGATTGCTTCCTGTAATCCGTTAGCTTGGGATTAATATTTCTTTTCTTCAGGGCGCTTTCGTCCACTTTCAATTTGTACAAAAACTTAAGGTCCCCTTCCTGTCTCACTTCACTCACCTGTCCGTTATCGCCGGCGATCTTGGTTTCTTTCAAACCGCTTTGGTAATTGGTCAGTGGGAACACGTATGCGGAATCGTTAGTAATGGAAAAGGCATATAAAGTGTCGGGCTCGCTCTTTTTTTGTGCCTGTAACGTCGAATCCAATTCTTTCGGGTCTGGATTGCGCAGCACTTCATCGCCTATTTTATAGATCGTATCCACACCTGCTCTTTGCGTTGTGAAGAAGCCGGCATACCTGTTCGAGATCCCATTTTCATCACTGATAAAAGTAAAATGAAAATTGTTGTATTGCATGGGAAAGCGGGCATTACCGTACTTTAAATGGGTGAGTTCGGTGATCTGTTTGAACTCGCTCTTATTCCAATTATCAACCAGGAAAATATTGTACCGGTTATTGGAGGGCAGTACCGTATCGCTGGTTTTCGCATTGGCGGTTGGCCTGTTGGAAGAATAAATGATCCCGCTTTTATTTGGAAATGCTACGAAGGTCGCGTCAAGGTCATCGTACACGTCATTGGTGATCTGTTCGACAGATCCATTATCGATCTTATACAAGAATATATCTGACTGGCCGTTTTTCACTGCACTGAATAAAAGTGTGTTGGGATCGAGCATATATTTCATATCCTGAACCTGGTCAAACATATCCAGGTCCGTTACCGTTCGTTTGTATTTTGCCACTACGTCGTAAACAAACAACCTGATTTTTCCTTCTTTCCAATATAACACGGCCAAACGGGTACCCTTGCCATCCCAGGCGATCATCGGGTAATTGGGATTGATCTGTTTATCATTTACGCGGACGCCAATCTTCAACAGGACCTTGGTATTCACAAAATTTTCGTGGAGTACTACACAATATTGACCGCTATGGTATTCAACCACGGCATAGGTCTGGCTGCGGAGGGCAGGGTTAGGAGAAAATCTAAAAAAATCTTTTCGGTCCGAAATTTCTTCTACGACCGAGATGGTTCCTTTTGGAAAATTCCTGCGGCCACGAATATCCTTTTGATACCGTTCGTCTTCTTCATTCATAAAATCCTTCAACACTTCCTTGAATTTTTTCTTGCATATTCGTTGCGCTGCGCTGTTGAGGTTACGGTATACCCTCGCCAGGTAAAGAAAATAGGTTACATTTTCTTTTTTGTATTTGTTGGCGAAATAATACCAGAATGCATGGCCGGCGAGGTTCGGTTTCTCAAAGGCCATGTTGTAGAAATTGGTATAACGACCCGAAAGAATGGCCGATTTCAATTGATCATCCAGGTCGGTATTCCAATTTTCGGCGATGTACTCGATGTACCCATCTGTAAGCCACGCCGGAAGATCCAGCAAGGTTTGGTTGGCAGCGAACTCGCCGAGGTCGTCGCCAAAAAGGATATTCTCCACAAGGATCCGGGCGATCCCTTGCCGGACCTGGATACGTAGTTTGTTGTGATCATCGGTGTAATAAACGATCATCTTGTTGTTGACCAGCTTCGTAATGCCTCCTGTTGTCTGCCAATCGAGGTTCAACCCGATATTCGACTGTTCCATTTCATTGAAACTGTTGTAGATCACAATATTGGCACGACGTTGCAAGCCATACTCCACCTGCTGTTCAATTCCGGCCAGTTCTTTTTCCGCCAGTTGGGCAACAAATTTCCCAAGCGGCTGACCATTTTGGCTGAAATAGGTATTAAAATTGGGGGTTTGATAGTATTTCCATTTGAACTTCTTGAATTGTATCCTGTTTTGACCAAATTCAACAGTATTCACCTGCGCTGAACCCTGAAAATATGAAAGAATTAAACCTATGAAAACTAAAAAAAAATATTTCGGCTTCAACTTAAACTGAGGATCTTGCATACCAATTCTTTGAATTTTTAAAGTTAAAACAATCCATATTATCAGTAAAATTCATTTTACCTTGAAAATGCTTGGCGTATGCTCACCATAAAGTCATTTACATTCAGTCCCATCCAGGAAAATACATACGTGTTGTTCAATGAAAAAGATGCCTGCATAGTCATCGATCCGGGTTGTTATTTCGGAAATGAACGAAGATCGCTTGAAGAATTCATCACGGAAAACGGATTGAACCCTAAATTTTTGTTAAACACGCATTGCCACCTCGATCACGTGTTTGGAAATAAGTTTATGCATGACAGCTATGGTCTTCCGCTGCATTTGCACGAAAAGGAAAAAGAGGTGCTGCGGCTAGCACCTGAAGCCGGCCTGCGCTGGAACATGCCTTTTGAAAATTACAGGGGGGAACTTATTTTTCTAAACGAAGGGAAGAGCATTTGGTTGGACGAAGATGAGCTCAAAATCCTTTTTACGCCCGGCCATTCACCTGGCAGCATCTGCTTTTATTGTCCGGCACAGCAATTCGTTATTTCTGGTGACGTACTATTCCGCCTTAGCATTGGAAGAACTGACATCCCCGGTGGCGATTCTAATCAGCTCATAAAAAGTATCCGGGAAGTCATGTACATTCTGCCTGATGAAACCACTGTCTACCCGGGTCACGGAGAACCCACGAGTATCGGTTTTGAGAAAAAAAATAACCCCTTTGTAAATGTAAAATCTAAAATGTAAAATATTAAATGTAAAAGTAAAGTCAGTACAACTTTTACATTTAATATTTTACATTTTAGATTTTACATTCCCTAAATCCATCTCGCGACATACGGTATCTTTTGAAATTCCTTTCGCTCTATCTGCAAAATAAAAATCGCGTACCCAATGGTAAATAAAGTGGCAGTCAACAGGCTGAGCAGGGTGGATTTCCAGGTCTCTTTGATGAAGAGATGAGCAAAATAAAGGATCGCCACGATCACCATATAGGCCAGGAGCTTTTTCCATGCGTAGGGAATGCGGTATTCTTTTTGGCCCCACACATAAGAGATCACCATCATGCCGCCATAGCAAAGAAAAGTGGCCCATGCACAAGCCATGTAGCTGTAGCGGGGAATGAAAAAATAATTTACACCCAGGGTGATGGCAGCCCCGATCAGCGTAATGTATGCACCCGGACTCGTCTTGTGCGATAAGCGGTACCAGATGGAAAGGTTGTAATAAATACCCAGGAACATATTCGCGAAAAGCAGGATGGGAACGACCTTCAGGCCGCGCCACATTTTTTCATCCCGTATAAAATATTTCCACACATCCAGGTAAAGCGCCACAACCAGGAACATCAGCGAAATGGTGATCACAAAAAATTTCATGACGCGCGCATAGGTCTTCGGTGCATGCTCTTCAACCGACTGCCGGAAAAAAAACGGCTCGGCGCCCATCCGAAAGGCTTGTACAAACAGCGTAATGAGAATCGACAATTTATAGCATGCTCCATAAACGCCTACTTCGTAAGTAGCTGCATCGCCGGTGAGTACAGATCTTTTTTCGAGCATGATCCGGTCAAAAGTTTCATTGATCATTCCTCCGAACCCCGCAATAGTCAGTGGCAGCGAGTACATGATGATCTGCTTCCACAGGTCCTTTTTGAGTTTCCACCGGAATTGTGACAATTCTTTAGACAAAGCCAGCACCTGGAAAAAAGACTGGGCCAGATTGGCGATCAGGACATAACCAACGCCAAATCCTGCGCTGTAGAGGATAAGAAAAATACTGTTAGGATGTTTTTTTTGCAGGGCAGGACATACGGAAAGAAAGAAATACGCCACGGCGATGTTCAACAGGATGCCCGCGATGCGGATAAAGGCAAATTTCTTAGGTCTTCCTTCATGTCGCAGTTTTGCGAACGGTAGTGCCGACAAAGCATCACAAGCAATAATAAATGCACTGATGGTTATGTATTCCGGGTGTTTTTCGATGCCGATGAAACGTGCAATCTCATGATTGAAGACCAGCGTGACCAGGGTAATCGCCAGTGTACTGACGATGAGGGATGTAGTAATGGTGTCATAGACATCAGCTTCATATTCTTTTTTTTGAATAAAGCGGAAATACGCTGTTTCAAAACCAAAAAGGATCAAAGTGTTTAAAAATGGGATCAGGGAATATACCAGCGTCATTTCTCCGTACTGCGGGGTTCCTGTAAATTTTAGGGTGAGGTAGGGTGTGAGCAGGTAATAGAGAAATCGTGCAAAAATAGAACTTGCTCCATACCAGATGGTTTGTCCCGCCAATTTTTTAATACTGCTCAAGTTTTGGGTTGATGGGTTGAATAGTTGATTGGTTGATAAGAGGCGAAGTTACAATTAAGAAGTTAACCATTCAACTATTCAACCTATCAACCTATCAACTTTTCACACGACATCCGCTTCCTTAATCAGGCTGTTCTTCAGGGCGAAGATGACAACACCTGCGGTATTCCTGGCATCCATTTTCTCCATGATCTTGGTACGGTATCCTTCTACGGTGCGCTTGCTCAGGAAGAGCTGGTCGCCGATTTGCTGAGCTGTTTGCTGCTGGCAGATCAACCTGATGATTTCTTTTTCGCGGTCAGTAAACAAGATTTCCTGTTTCTTTTTGTGAGGATCAAACCTGCTTTTTACGATCATTGCGGCCAGTCTTGCAGAAGTATGCCTGCAATAAAAAATATTGTCCTCATATACCGTCACGATAGCTTCAAGGATCTCTTTCTTGTCGGCGTTTTTTAATAAATAGCCCTTAGCGCCTGCCTCAAGCATTTCCACGATCAGGTTGTCTTCATCGAACATAGACAAGGCAATGATCTTGCAACCCGCATTTTTCTGGAGCAGCATCTTGGTTGCCTGGATCCCGTCCAGCATGGGCATTTTGATGTCTGTGATGATAATGTCCGGCTGAAGCCTGTCTACCAGTTCAAGCAGTTCTCTGCCGTTTTCTGCCTGGCCCACCAGGTTAATGTTTGGCTGTTTGGACAACATGAGCGCGAGGCCGTCGCGGAAAATTTCATGGTCATCGGCAATAATGAGGCTGATATCGTATTTCACTGGGAATAATATGTTTTCAAAACTAAGGCGGAATGCCTGTCTGCGGAATGGGGCGGGTTGATGCTATCGGGTCGTTTCATGAGATGAAGTACCCATCAAAAGTAAATTAATCCATTGGGATTTTGACAAAATAGTTGGTGCCGAAACCGGGCTTGGACTCCATGGATAGAATCCCATTAAGTATTTCACAGCGACTCTCCAGGCTCTTTAATCCCAGGCCACTGGATAACCGCTTCTCCTGTTCCACGTCGAAGCCTTTGCCATCGTCTTTCGTCAGCAGCAGCAGGTAATTGTCCTCTGCGCTGATGCCGATTTGCATGTTTTTCGCATCGGCATGTTTTACCGTATTGTGAATGATCTCCTGGAGCATCCTGAAAATATGAATTTCTTTTTCTTTTGGCACCCGGATATCCTTCACTACATAAATCTGGATATTAATCGAATTTTTGTACCCGATATGCCCAATAAAATCCCTGACGGCCTCGGTTAATCCCTTGAGCTGAAGCGTGTGGGGTAGCAGGTCGTATGAAATCTGTCGTATACTGCCAATGATCTCATCCAATGACTTTCCGGCTTTATCCAGGATTGCTTTATCCTCGGGCTGAATGGTTATGCTGTTGATGTTCAGCTTTACTGCAGACAACAGAGGGCCCAGGCTGTCATGGAGATCAGCGGCGATCCTTTTTCTTTCATTTTCCTGGATGGTAATTTCGGCCAGGATCCTTTCCCGCTGCAGCCTCATATAACGCCGGTGATATCGTATGATGGATGCGAAAAAATATATGATGATCACCGTAATCATAACGGAGAAAATGACAGTCGTGTATAGAATCTGATCTTCCATAATACGTCGCTACTCCAGTTTGAATTCTCTGTTTTGCGGAATGATTAATAAGGCAATGCCAAAAATAATATTGGTGACTACGTTGATGTAGGAAAACAGATAAATGATCGTAGTCGTGAAATCCGATTTCCCCAGCAGGCTCAGCTGATAAGCCCATTCGAATACGATCTTATAAATAAAATAGATAATGAACCCGATACAGATCAGGAACCGGGTGTTTTTGAGCAGGACCCTGTTGTCGTGCGTGATCATAAAATTTATTTCCCGTACACTCAACAGGACCAGCAAAAAGGAATAAAAAAATGGGAAATAGGGCCGGAAAACAGTGATTTGATCGAAAACTAAATTTTCAACCACCCAAATGCCTGCGGTTCCCAACAACAGAGCATAAAAGAGCTTTTTGTTGCTTTTCAAAAAACCCCAGTGATGAAATTGAAAAGCCAGCAAGACCCACTCGCAAAGAATATAAATATTGATGGGAACTGCATTGGTATGGACCTGATAGCGTTCAATGAGGAGGTAACTGACATCCTCGCAAAGAAAGCCGATCACAAGCAACCAGAAAAAAGGCCGGTAATCTACGCGCACCGTTTTATAGCGTACCAGCCCTACAACAAGCGGAAACAGGATGACCTGGCTTAGTACAAAAGTTGAGTTAACGTCCATTGTGCAAAGAATAAATGACCAGGTTTATTGTCCACTCAAACCACCCGTTGAGCTGCAGACGGTTGGACAACGCTGTCCCGCTTCGATGGTTTGACCGCCGCTTCCTTCTGCATATGCTGAAGCTATGCCTGGTATTTTAACTGATTTATCTCCGACCAATTTATTGATGATATCGTTTCCCTGGCCATCGTAGGGCACCAGCACCATCCTGACGCTGCCGCTCCGGTCGAGCCCATAATATATCCGTACACCCGCTGCATCATGGCCTGCAGAATCCTTCTGATTCAAAAGAACCGCAATGGCGTCCCGGTTAAATGCTTCTCCCTGTCCGAAGTTCAATCCATTTTTCATTGGCGGTAGCTGATTGTAAAAAGTATCCCTCGCGGTTCTGAAATTTTTCGTGTACTCAATGGCATCTGCGATAGGCAGGATATGCCTTCTTATACTATCCTCATTGACGGGGATATTGCCATAACCCGTGGATGGTTGTTTACAACCGGCAATGGTCATGATCTGTATGGACAAAGAAAGGAATGACAGCCAGGAAATGTGCTTTGTTTTCATAACAACTTTTTTAGTGTTAATTAATTAGAGGCAAAATAAAAGCAAGTTCTCAGAATTATATAGGTAATAATGCCGGAAAAACCTACGTACTAATACGCATGCTGTTTCAATACCACTTTCCTTGTTTTACGCTTCCCTACTCTTCCTTATACCTTATTTTCCTTCGGCCGTCCTTGACCTCACCTAATTTTTTTTTCGATTCTATTCGTTTTTGCTGCGCGGCTTTGGAGGGTTTTGTTGCAATGCGCTTCTTTTCTTTTTTTAAAGACCTTTCGATCAATTCGTTCATTTTCCTGATGACTTCCTTTTTATTACTCAGCTGGGAACGATGCTGCTGCGACCTTACCTGTAAATATCCTTCGGAATTGATCTTATTGACCTGTTTTTTGTGAAGCATTTCCTTTTGCTCCCCGGTCAGCAATCGGGATTGGCCGATATGGAAATACCCTTCCACCATGGTTTCCACCTTGTTTACATTTTGCCCGCCCTTACCACCACTCCTGGCCGTAGTAAAAAAAATTTCTCCCGAAATATCTATCTTCATTATTCGAAATTACAAACTAGGAAGTAGAAAATAGAGAACAGAAAATAGAAAGTAGTTCCATGAAAGCGGTGATACAAAGGGTAAGTCAATCTTCAGTAACGATCGGTGGCAAGCTTAAATCGGAGATCGGTCCGGGCCTGCTGGTTTTTCTTGGCATTGAGGACCCGGACGGACCGGAAGATATTGAATGGCTAAGCGGCAAAATCGTAAACCTGAGGATTTTTGACGATGAACATGGTGTGATGAATGTTTCTGTCAAGGATACGGGTGGCGATATTCTGCTGGTAAGCCAGTTTACTTTGCATGCTTCTACCAAGAAAGGCAATCGCCCTTCTTATATTCGTGCCAGCAAGCCCGAACTGGCTATTCCACGCTACGAAAAAATGATCGCCCGATTGGAATCGGATCTCGGTAAGCCAATTTTCACCGGTTCATTTGGAGCCGACATGAAAGTGCTGTTGCTCAATGACGGACCGGTGACCATCCTCATGGATACCAGGAACCGTGACTGAATTATTGAATCGCTAACTTCGCATATCATGAAACTGTATATTGTCAATGCTTTTAGCAAAAAAAAGTTCAGGGGA